>CAXFJI010000211.1:0-5312 GCA_964003275.1 uncultured Planctomycetaceae bacterium | reverse complement strand
TCGAATCATTGTCTCAATGAGCTTTTGAGCTGCGTTGAGTGCCTCAGGGATTTTTTCAGTGAGTTTGCCTCCTGCTTGAGCCATGTCAGGTCGTCCCCCCCCCTTCCCTCCTACTATGGCTGCTGGGTCCTTAATCCATTGGCCGGCAGAAAGTCCACGTTGCTCCAGTTCTCTTGAAATCCCTGCCACGAGTGTAACCTTGTTGTTATTTGCTGAAGCCAAGAGGACCGCAATGGGACTGGCTTTCCTTCTCAGTTGGTCGATGCATTGTCGCATCGAGTTGGCATCACTTCCTGTACTCTCAGCAATCACAATTTTTGTGTCGCCAACTTGAATGGCATCTGCAAGTAGTTTTTCTGGTGAAGCGCCGGTTACAAGAGGAGGCTTATTTTTCTTAAGGTTTTTGACTTCTTTTTGAAGGGCTTCGAGTCGACGAGGGAGTTCAAGCAAAGGCACTTTCAGTGCCGCAGCTGATTTGCTCAGCGTGTCTTCTGCATGACGGAGTTTCGAGAGCGTCTCGAAGCCTGTCACGGCAGATATTCTCCGGGTGCCGGCTGATACACTTTCTTCGCCAGTGATTCTCACGAGGCCAATCTGACCAGTATTGACGACATGGGTGCCGCCGCAGAGTTCTTTGCTGAGCCCTTCCATCGATACGACGCGAACTATATCGGGATACTTTTCACCAAATAGCATCATCGCTCCAGCAGTACGAGCGTCGGACAAGGGTAAAAGATCTGCTGTTACGGGCATTGCAGAGAGTACAGATTCATTGACGGTCTCCTCAATTTTCTGAAGGATTTCCTGACCAACAGCCTCACTATGCGAGAAGTCAAATCGAAGGACATCTTCGTCTACTTTTGATCCCTGCTGAACAGCATGGTTGCCAAGAAACTTCTGGAGAGCCGAATGCAACAAATGTGTTGCAGAATGGGCTCGTCTCAATGCCGCACGACGATCACTGTCAACAGTGGCTTGGACAGCTTGGCCAAGATCAAGAGAGCCAGAAAGAAGGTGACCAATATGAAGAATAAAGCCACCCTCTCGTTGTGTGTCGTTTACTCTGAATTGCCCGGTGGGTGTTTGAAGTAGCCCGTGATCACCTACTTGTCCCCCGGACTCACCGTAAAAAGGGGTGGCATCAAGAATAATTGTAATTGTTGATTCGTGTCCTACCTCAGAGATTTTGTCACATAGTTTTTCCTGCGCAATGATTCCGACGATTTTACATGTGGCCTCGAGTGTGTCATAGCCGACGAAATCAGAACCATGAAGCGTCTCCTTGAGTGCATCAAGTGGTCCCGATGCGAATAATTCAGTCCGACTGCCCGCACCAGAACGCTGACCATGCTCATCCATTGCTTTCTGAAAGCCGTCCCAGTCAAAATCGATGTTGCGTTCGGATGCGAGTGTTTCAAGGAGTTCTGGCGGAAATCCATAGGTGGTATAGAGTTCTGCAGCGTCACTGCCTCGTACGATTTCGGTAGCCGCTGTCGAAAAAAGCTTTTCAATACGATCAAGGCCGCCATCAATCGTTGCGAGAAACGAATCTTCCTCACGACGAATAACACTCGCGACTCGCTCTACGGTGTCTGACAATTCTGGATAGGGGGACTTCATGAGAGCAGCAACCGTACCCGGTAGTTGGTAAAGAAATGGGTCATGAAGGCCCATTTGTCGCCCATCAAGAACAGCACGTCGCAAGAGCCGCTTGATCACATACTTTTCTTCGTTATTTCCAGGTAAGACATTCTCATGAATAGCAAAGGTGCATGCTCGGACATGGTCAGCAATGCGACGTATTTTTCGGCCATCATCACTATGAGCGTCATATTCCTTTTTACATATGTCCGCTACAGCCTCAACCAATGGCTTGAGAATGTCGATGTGGAAATTACTGTCGACTCCTTGCAAGAGAGCACATGTGCGCTCGAGCCCCATTCCCGTATCAATATTCTTGCTTGGAAGGGATTGCAAGTTATCTGGGGGAAGTCCATTTCTGTTGAACTGGGTGAAAACAAGATTCCATATCTCAACGTCACTTCCATCAGGCATTTGATAAAAGATTTCACTGCATGGACCACAGACACCATCAGGGCCTTGGCTTGGTGCAGAAGCAGGCCAAAAATTATCATCTTCTCCCATCTTAGTAATCTTTGCTGCAGGTATACCAATTTCGTTATGCCATATCTCGTAGGCCTCATTATCCTCTTCATATACAGTGACAGATAGTTTTTCTGGAGCAATTTGGAGCCACTGCTTACTAGTGAGAAATTCCCAAGCCCAATGGATAGCCTCTCTCTTGAAGTAATCACCAAAGCTAAAGTTGCCAAGCATTTCAAAAAATGTGTGGTGCCTAGGCGTTCGTCCCACATTATCAATATCTCCCGCACGGAGACATTTTTGACAACTTGTTGCTCGGGTGTACTCAAGTTTGCATTTTCCTAAAAAATGGTCCTTGAATTGGTTCATGCCGGCTGGTGTAAAAAGCACGGACGGATCCCAGCGTGGAACAAGAACATCACTTGGTCGACGAATGCACCCCTTTGATTCAAAAAATGTGAGGTAGGCTTCGCGAAGTTCATCGGCCTTCATATCGTCTCGGACTCCCACAGGTAGAAAATCATCATCAAAAAATAATACGCACTATACACATTGTGCCATGTTCATACGGAGGCCCTCAAATGCCATCTCGCACAATGCCTCACTTTTTATTGAAACAATCGAAAAGGGAACGACATGTGGAAGAAAAAAACCACGATCGGCTGCCCTAGGCAAGCCGATCGTGGAGAACCGGAATTCATGATCTTTGATGTGTTAGTCACTTTTTGTGGGGGGCTTTTCCACTTCCACAACCATTTCTTTACTTTCCATGATTTTCTTACGGAGTTCTTCTGCGACTTGAGGATTATCCTTCAAGTATTGACGTGCTTTTTCCCTCCCCTGCCCAAGTTGGCTATCACCATATCTGAGCCAACTTCCTGTTTTCTCAACAAGTTTGGCTGCAACTGCCAAGTCAAGAATATCACCTTCGAAGCTAATGCCGTCGGCGTGCATCATATCAAATTCTGCAACTCGGAAGGGTGGCGCCACCTTGTTTTTTACAACTTTCACGCGAACGCGTTGGCCAACAACCTCTTCGCCATCTTTTAGCGTGCCGATTCGACGAACATCAATTCGGCATGATGAGTAAAATTTGAGTGCTCTTCCACCAGGTGTCGTTTCAGGACTACCGAACATGACACCAATCTTTTCCCGAATCTGGTTGATAAAGACGACGGTGGTCTTGGATTTTGCAATGGCTCCAGTAAGCTTCCGCATCGATTGACTCATCAATCGTGCTTGAAGACCGACAAATGAGTCACCAATCTCACCATCAAGTTCTTTTTGAGGGACAAGAGCCGCTACAGAGTCAATTACAATAATGTCGACTGCGTTGCTCTTGATGAGCATTTCGGCAATATGCATTGCTTCCTCACCACTCGTTGGTTGGCTGACGAGGAGATTTTCAAGTGATATGCCAAGCTTTTTTGCCCAACTTGGATCAAGGGCATGCTCCGCATCAATAAAGGCTGCAATGCCTCCAGCACGCTGAGAGGCTGCTACTGCGTGCAGCGCGAGCGTTGTTTTTCCAGAGGATTCAGGGCCGAAGACCTCGATAATTCGTCCCCGAGGGAACCCCTTTCCGCCAAGCGCAAGATCTACAGACAAACTGCCAGAGGCAATACCCTCAACCGGGGCCTGCATATCAGCGCCAAGGGGCATGATGGACCCCTCGCCGAACTCTTTTTCGATTTGGGAAAGTGTATTCTTGAGGGCTGGATTACCATCAAGAAAAGGCATTGATGCCTTGCTTGCAACCTGTTTTTTCGAACTCGCTTTCTTCCTGGAGTTCGATTTTTCTGATTTTGTTGGCTTTGCCATCCGACCATTCACTCCTGCAGCCATAACCATGGCGATTCCTCCTGAGTTTCCCGGCGCCTCGTCGGGGTGGTTGCTTCACCACCATAGATCGAGCGATTAACCGCAGAAACGTATACTGTACTAGAGTATAGTATCGGCTTCTTTGGGAATCGGCAAGAGAAATTTTATCGCCATGTTCTCCTAAAATTCTAAAACGATAGCATTTGCTTGTATTCGGCAATTCTGTTGTCGAGGTCCTTGCGATCAATGTTCGCAAGTCGGTCGAGACTGAAATCCTCGACCGTATAACTCGCGGTAATGACACCATAGGCAAGCGCCTCCTTCAGGGCTTGTGGATCGAATCGATTCAGCGATGCGAGATGTCCCATCATGCCACCAGCAAAACTGTCTCCGGCGCCAGTTGGATCAAGGACCTGTGCCGTCGGATATGCTGGAACGACGTACATCTCATGGTCACTGAAAAACATTGCACCATGTTCACCCTTCTTAACAACCACAAATTTTGGACCCATTTTTTGGACAGCGTGGCCAGCCCGAACCAAATTCTCATCGTCAGCGAGAAGCTTGGCTTCAGCATCATTGAGCACAAGCCCATCGACTCGTTGCAAAAGTTCTTCAAGTTCATCACGTTGGATATTGATCCAGAGGTCCATTGTGTCGGCCACAGTCAATGATGCTTCAGGCACCTGATCAAGCACGGAAAGTTGTGTTGTCGGTGAGGCATTGCCGAGGAAAACAAACTTTGCTTTTTTATGATGTTCCTTAAGTTTCGGCTTAAATTCTCCAAAGACGTTGAGGTGTACCTCAAGTGTTTCACGGTCATTCATGTTAGGAAGGTAACGGCCTCGCCAGCGGAAGGTTTTGCCTCCAGGAATCACTTCTATGCCACTTGTGTCAATTTCCTGCGACTCCAAAAACGTGGTGTGTTTTTGTGGCCAATCCTCGCCGACGGTTCCAATCATCTGTACGGGAGAAAAAAACCTGGCGGCGTAAGAAAAGAAAACTGCCGAGCCCCCAAGGACATCGTCCCGGCTATCGGTCGGGGTTTCAACACAATCGAGAGCAACGCTTCCAACAACTAGCAAGGGCATGAGAAAGACTCTCCTTTTTCAGGCATACAGACATACGAACGCATCGACAAGCTAAATGGTACGAATCTGATGCAATTTCGTCTATTCAGCTATCAGGAAGATCGATGGCATGGAAAACTTCATTGACATGCGAGTGTCTTGGTAGACTCAGTCAGCCCACGAGGAGATGTGACCAGTGTTCCAAACGTCTACCATCTGTCGGATGGCCGGTGCTGCAGCGATTTTTATTGTATCCGTCTACACAAATAGTGTGGTTCGAGGTGACGACTGGCCGCAATGGATGGGCCCAAGACGAGA
>CAXFJI010000210.1:0-5314 GCA_964003275.1 uncultured Planctomycetaceae bacterium | reverse complement strand
AGATGGTCCAACCCACCACGGAGCTTTTGACTTGGGCTACATGCGACTGTTCCCCAACATGGTGGTCATGGCTCCAGGTGACGAGCATGACTTGAAATCAATGCTCCCTTGGGCATTAGAACATGACGGTCCTGTTTCACTGCGTTATCCAAAGACTGTTGCAGACAGTCATGCCGGGAAACGTGACCCTATTCAACTTGGTAAAGCCGAGGTTCTTCGAGACGGTTCTGATGGCCTTATCATTGCGTGTGGTACTCTTCTCGGAGCAGCGCTTGAGGCGGCAGCATCCCTTGTTGATGAGGGGCTGAACGTAACCGTTATCAACGCCCGGTTCATCAAGCCTCTCGATACCGATCTTCTGCTTTCTCGAATATTCAAAGCTCCTTGGGTTGTAACGGTTGAAGAGAATACGCTTCCAACTGGATTTGGCTCTGCTGTTCTTGAGGCTCTCAATGAGGCTCGTCCTACCGCTCCCTCTGCCTCAGGGCCTCTTGTCAGGCTTGGTCTACCCGATCACTTTGTTGAGCATGGAGAACGTGGAGAACTCCTTTCGGAACTTGGGCTTGATGCTCGCGGAATTGCCGCCACATGTCGACGATTGGCTGGCAGTGAATCTTCAGTCATTTCAGGCCAATCAATTGACGAACAAGAAGCTCAAACGGCCCGTTCATGACCTCGTCACCATTGCAGGATGAACACACAGCATCCTCGCTGTTCCCTGACAGCGATTGGAACGTTCTCATTGTGGGGTCAAGTGAGATTGCTGAGATTGAATCTGAAGCAAGTCGCGTGGAATCCATTTTGAAACGTTTGGGGCATCGAACGTCTCGTCGAATCGCCCCACGAACAGACTGGGAGGAAAGAATAAATCCAGCCAAGGAGGATCGTTATGATCTTGTTGTTGTCCTCGGTGGAGATGGTTCAATTTTGCGGACAGCTCACTGGATGGGTTATGTTCAATCTCCAGTACTTGGTATCAATCTTGGCAGGCTTGGCTTTCTTGCTGGTGTATCAAGCAATGATGTGGATGCGGCTCTCTCAAATCTTGCACGTGGACGATTCCGTTGTGTTGACCACCTTATGCTCGAATGTGAAGTTATTCGACAGGATCAGGTTCTACAAAAAGTCCTCGGTCTCAATGAAGTTTCAATTCTTGCAGGCCCACCCTTCTCTATGATTGAAATTGCTCTGCACATTGATGGTGAGCTTGCAACTACATACCATGGTGACGGCTTGATAGTCAGCACTCCAGTCGGTTCAACAGCTCACAACCTCTCTGCTGGAGGTCCAATTGTTCGCAAGGACCTCGACGCCTTCATCTTTACACCACTGAACCCTCATACCCTTTCGAACCGACCTGTTATTGATTCCGCAACAAGGGAATACGAGTTGGTTTTCCCGTCTCCTAACCCTGGCTCTGCATGCGTTGTCGATGGCCGCATGATCGCAGGCCTTGTGCCAGATGATCGTGTCCGAGTGCGCCGAGCAGCACCACGTTTTACGCTTATCGAAATGCAGGAACTGGCCTATTATCGAACACTCCGAGAAAAACTTTTTTGGGGCGGAAAAACGCGGGTTGCTGGACCTACGAGCAAGCAGGAAACCTGAACATGAATATCTCTGCGTCAAGGAGGAACATGGGGCTCGTCTTAGTTTCCTGTGTAATGGCTTGCCAAGCCTCAGAAAAAAAGTCTTTTGGATCGAAAAATGAATCTACTTATAAGTTGGAATACAACTTTCAAGCAGGTGACAAGATTGACATGAATGTTCGCCACCGTTCGTTGACTGAAACCACAATTGGCGATACTCGACAGTCCACGGAAACGTCAACCGACTCACTCAAAACATGGCGCGTCATGCATGTTGATAGGGCAGGTTTAGTCACGCTCGAACAATCGGTAGATAAGGTGACCATGACATCGCGCACGACCGACCGTGGTGAAATCCGTTGGAGCAGTTCCGACAACGGCCCACCACCACCTGGATACGAGAAGGTCAGCAAAAGCCTTGGAGTTCCACTCACCAGACTCATTGTTGACCGAACGGGACGAATCATTCAGCGACAAGACCTTCAATCTATCCCTCAGGGAAATACCGGAGATCTTGTCGTTGTCCCTCTACCGGATAATCAGGTCAGCGAGGGTGAGTCGTGGGTCGTAGCGGACGAGTTGGTCATTGAGGCTCCTTATGCTGGACGAAAAGCTGTTCGCACCCGCTTACGCTACCAATTGGAAAAAGTTGGGAATGGAATAGCAACGATCTCGGTTGACACAACCGTACTAACTCCAATCGATGACCCAAGACTTCAGGCACGTCTTCTGGAACGCATATGGGACGGTACGATCCGATTTGATATCCAGGCAGGGCGTATCTTATCACGCTCTACATCAACTGACCGAAGGGTTGTAGGTTTCGAAGGACCACAGTCGAGCGTTCGATACAAAGCCAGTCTTGAAGAGACACTTATCCTGAATTCTCCTACAAACTAACCTCTTCATCTGAAACGGGACGTGCCCCTTTCTATTCACGATCAGCCGACCCGGAGAAGATCTTCAACTCGCCGGATAGCCTCATTCACCTCCCAAGAGGCGTTCGCAAGATTGATTGTTTCTTGCTGATCCATCCACGTTGCCACCTTTTTTTGTGCTGTAATTACGGTTGAGTGACTTCTTCGACCAAAATAACTACCTATTTCAGTAAGCGCTGATGCGGTGTGTTTCCTAGCAAGAAACATCGCCAACATTCGGGGCTGATTCACACTTCGCATTCTTCTGGCAGATTGTAAACTGCCCGATTCGATACCAAAGGCAGTGCAGACTGCTCGTTCAATATCAGCGAGTCGGACGCTCCGGCGATTAGATCGCACAAGATCAACAAGAGACTCTTCTGCCATCCCTACTGAAATTGGTATCCCAAGCATGTGACTTGATGCTTCAAGCCGATTGACCGCTCCCACCAACTCACGTGTGTGTCTCGTAATGTGCTTTGCAACATAATGAATCACTTCTTCAGGAATATCGAGACTGCGACGTTTTGCCAATCCCGCAATAATTCCACAACGAACCTCCTCATCTGGGGGTAACATTTGAGCCTGCATCCCCCCTTTGAGCCGGACCAGTAAATCCGGCCCTAAAGCACTCAGAGAATCAAGGTCTCGATCAGCCGCAAAGACCATCTGTCGACCATTTCTCAGGAGGGCATCTATGGTCTGTTGAAACTCTTCGATAGTCGCTTTTTTGCCGATAAGGAAATGAATATCATCGATGATCAGAACATCGGCCTGTCGGCACGAACGCCTAAAACCAGGTAAACCAGTTCCATGTAAGGCTTGCAGGAATGCAGTCGTGAATTGCTCAGCAGAGAGGTAAACAGTCGTAATTCCAGGATCTCGATCTCGTACTAACCCACAGTAGGATTCGAGAAGGTGTGTTTTGCCAACACCACTCGGACCATACAGAAAAAGTGGGGACATTTCACCAGGACGACTAATCGTCAATTGTACGGCCGCATGGGCCATCCTATTTGTCAGCCCTACCTCAAAAGAATCTAGGCTTGGCAATGCTCGACTCTTGCCACACGATGCACTGCTTGACCGATTTCCGCGATGCGACCGTGACGCAACTGGCGATACTGCCAGATTCGAACCTGTGCTAGCAGCATCTTTCATCAGACCAGACCGTTTCGGCTCTTCAACAGTCGGCAAAGAACTCAGCACTTTTGGTGAAGATGTCTCACTTGCTGCAGGAATGTTTTCCATCCACTGCAGAGTAGCTTTGGGGCCACATACGGCAGCCACGGCTGCCTCAACATCAGCCCGAAACATTTTTCTCAGCCATTCATGAGAAAAACCATTTCCAATGGCCAACGTCACAACTGCGGGGAGGGATGAATTCCCAGAAACAACTGAAATCCTAGCTGATTTACCGAACCAAACCTCGTATCGATCAACACCAACCCGATTTTGTAGGGAATGGCGAATTGAACTCTCGAGTTCTTCGTCGGAGCATGGCGTCGCAATCTTTTTCTGTCGTCTTGCCATGGCTCCTTCCACCAGCGAAAAAACGCCCTCCGCGAGATTTTAAAGGGACGCCCTCCATGAAGATTTGCAACCCACTGGCGAGCGAGTATAGATGTGCTAGCACTGCTGTCAAACGAACGTGCTTTCAGTCCGTGCAACATGATCAAAAAAATTTTCCCACGCTTAATTTTTTGCTCTGATGACAGCCAAAAGAGTCCGAGCAAAACTGTTTTCCTTTGTTTATACTTCCAGTCCTCAGGATTTTTATCATCTGCTGGAAAATGCTGTATTTACTGTTTTAGAGACGAGGATGAGTATGGTTCGACCACTTTTTTTCATTGCAAGTACGCTCATGCTGCTTCTATCCACTCTCCTCACATCAGTATTTGCTGAAGATGACACGTCCAACGCCGAAAAGACTGCAACGGCAAAAACTTCCGAGTTCCAGCCTGGTGAAATATCTATCGGTGAACCTCTGCAAGTTCCGTTTCAGAAACCGAAGGTTGTTGTCCCACCGCCCGCCGTTCCTGCAAAATCATCTGACTCCGAGGAACTGGATCGCCCCTCGAATCAAGATGCTCATGACACCGACGAAATTAAGGTGAAGAGCCTGTCAAAGGCTTCAGGAGACACATCACGCTCAGGCACAGGATGGCTCGGGGTTACTGTAGATGATTCAGTTGTGCCTGGACGATTGGTTGTTGTCGATGTCGCTTCAGGGGGACCTGCAGCGTTAGCTGGGGTGACCCCACAAGACATTCTGGTTGGCATCAATGGTTCACCTTTGAAAACATCTGATGAAATGGCTGCAGTATTGGCGACTATTGTACCTGGAATGACTGTCAAGATGGCGATCGGGAAAGGAGAGAGCGTCAAAGATCTCGAACTTAAAGCAACAAAGCGACCTCGGAAAATAATCCCTGACACAAACGATCCAGTTCTCACAGAATCGTTGGCATCAAATCCAAACTCAGACACATCACCCCCGTTGCCTTCGGTGAATCTGCCCCCAGCGGTTCCATCCTCTGCGGCGGTTTCACCAACCCTTCCTTTGTCTGCCTCTGCACCAGAGGCACCAACGACACCCCCTGCCCCAGCAAGCATGTTACCGGCGCCGGTGCCCGCTCCTGTCCCGATGAACATGAAAAACAACTCTTCCGGAAGAGTTGCATTGGGTGTTCGAACTGTTCCTGTTGATATGGCTGTTCAAGCTCGTTATCGGCTTCCTGCAGCCTCAGGAGCCTATGTCATTGGTGTTGTGGCGAATCTTCCTGCGTCAATGGCTGGGGTCCCCCC
>CAXFJI010000209.1:0-5329 GCA_964003275.1 uncultured Planctomycetaceae bacterium | reverse complement strand
TGAAGGCGGACGAAGCGTCACAGGTGAAGTCGCCGAGTTCAAGAGCGGCCTGTATTATCTTGCAAAGAAAAGACCTGACATTGAGTTGATACCAGTTCATATTGATAACCTGAATCGAGTGCTTCCCAGAGGTGAATTTCTCCCCGTGCCGCTGCTCTCATGTATTACGTTCGGTCCACCATTGTGGCTGGAAATGGGTGAACAAAAAGCTGAATTCCTTGCCCGAGCTCGGCGTGCTGTGCTGGCCCTCAAGGAGTAGCCTCACATGAATGACGTCCGAACGATTGTGCTAGTGACATGCGTATTGGGACTTCTTACGGCTGCGACCGGCGTCGGACAGTTTCTCAAACGCCACCCTGATCGTGGCCTTGATCCGGCTGCTATTCGAACATTCAATCTTCGACTTCGAGGCTGGTGGATACTGTGTACGGTGTTGGCTGCTGCCTTTTGGTTAGGGTCAACGGCAACCGTTGTATTGTTTGGCCTTGTCTCATTTTGGGCACTTCGTGAATTTATTACGCTCACACCGACCCGGAAGGGTGATCATCGTGCATTGTTCTGGGTGTTTTTTCTTTTCACTCCTTTGCACTACGTTCTGGTCGGACTCAATCGCTACGACATTTTCAGTGTGTTTCTTCCTGTGTACGCCACTCTCTTTGTCTTGACTCGGGTTGCCATTGCAGGAGATTCTCGCCGGTTTCTTGAACGAACAGCGAAAATTCAAGCTGGACTGGTTGTATGCGTCTACTGTCTATCGTTTGCTCCCGCACTTTTGCAGGTTCCAATGAAGGACCCTACCACGGTTGGTCAAAGTGCAAACTATCGGCTCCTCTTTTTCCTGATCTTATTGGTACAGTTTTCGGATTGCATGCAGTACGTATGGAGCCGAATGTTGGGGCGTCATCTTGTTGCAGCATCGGTCAGTTCAAGCCGCACATGGGAAGGTCTTCTCGGCGGTGGTGCCAGCACCGCCTTATTGGCTGCGGTACTCTGGTGGGCAGCACCACCCTACCAACCCTGGCAAGCTGCACTCGCCGGCCTCGTCATTTCGATTATGGGATTTGCTGGCGGGATGACGATGTCTGCGATCAAGCGAGACCGAGGCGTCAAGGACTACGGAACCCTTGTTGTTGGTCATGGTGGTGTACTCGACCGCATTGATTCCATGTGCTTTGCTGCACCGGTTTTTTATCACATGACGCTACTCATGGCATCTTGAACAAGCCAACGTCTACTCCCTCGCATGCCTAACGACGAGCGTAGATTGACTTCCGTCCCGAGACGTTGATGGCTGCAGGACCTTCTGGAATGTGAACGGGAACGACTTCGACATCTGGACTTTGCCCACGAACAGAGTGATCTGATGTGGATAAGGCCACGGAACGTGGCGTTGGAACAGATGCCACCGAGGCAGGTGGTGCCGGGCAGCCTTGCTTCACCCAATTCAGCCAAGACTGCTGCAAGGCTGCAAGATCTCCCATGCCATAATGACTGGCAAGAGCTGCTGACCAATCGTTTGTCGCCAAACCATCGCCAATAAAACTGACATATTTCAGCCTGCCTCCTCGTTCAATCAAATACCGTGCTAACGAATATCCTTGAGAGTACAGAGGCAGAACATCAGCAGGATATTCCTTCATGGCAAACATATCAGGGAAAGCAATGCCACGACCAGTTGTGAGAAATTCAACCAACAGTCGGTGCTGTCGAGCTCGTTCAACGGGATGTTCCACAGTTGTACACGCTCCTTCATCTGCCCACCGAGGCAGTGGACAACGGAAATGAGTTGCGAAAATTGTATGAGTAATCTCGTGGGGCAACACTGAGTCGAGAATACGTTGCTCACTTCCCTGGATTGTCATTGTCCAATTGAAAACTTCTCCTCGATCGAAAACAAAACTCGTAGCCCCTCCTGCTCCGAGATGTGGCGCTACTTGAGCTGTAATAGGACAGGGACGGCTCCATCGAGGAAGTGGCTTTCCAAGCCATTCCATCGCAAGATCATGTCGATACTGTTCTGCAGCTTCACCGATGCGCTGGGCAAGAGTGAGTGAAGGGGCATCGACAATAAAATTTGCAGTTCGATGACCAGCCGAAAAGGCAGTGATGGGAAACGTGAGTACGACGATCAAAAAGACAGCTCGGAGCACACTTCGCCACCACCGTGTATCGACAATTCGTCCATCCGCCATGCCCAGTCACCTCCATGTGCCTGTGTGATTCATTTGATGGAGTTCGCGAATTCCATTTCGCTCCTCCTCGCTCGCACACGACACTACGCCCTGGTACACCGTGCACTCAGGTGCAAAACACCTCTGAGCAGCGGGACAGTAGCGAGACTTGCGGAGTGGAACCAGACCGTTTTATCGCTGCGGGATGGGTATTTGCCCTGCTGATGACACCTCGATGACTGCAGAATTTGTTGGTGTGGCAAACTGCGCAACGGTCGTCTCGTCACTCGGACTTACATTGAATCTTGCATACATCCTGGGAACAACAGCACATGCCGCCGACAGCACCATGAAAAGTCCTGGCCAGATGGGTTTGAGGAACAACAACCACGTACACCCGGCTCCAGCAAGAACAATTGGTACACAATACTGAACAACTTTTACACAGGCAGACGGCCACTGTTGAACAACCTTCCACACAATGACTGCCAAACTGAGGATCATAAGAGTGGCAAGAACACGACCACGAACAGTCGCATCTCCGTGGCGCCCCACTCTTAATGCCAGACCTCGCAGCGTACCACCATCCATAGGTTCATCAACAACCACATACAACACAGTTTCCCCGACCGATTCTCTGTCGACACCTGGTACCCATGGGCGTTCTGCCGACAATAAGTCTTCTTCTTTTCGAAGAGTAAAAAACTCCTCAAGGCGCTGACGATCGATACCTTGTGATTGCTGCATTGCTTGATTGAAATCATTGGAGAGTCGCATGAATGCTGATGCGCGTTCATCCTGGTAGTCACTGCGCGTGACAGCCCTTGCTGGCTCTGCAATTTTCAACACATCGCCTCCTGGCGTTTGGACGTTCCACAGCATGCGAGTGCAGGGAAGACCTTTGAGCTGAGGCGCTCCTATTTCGAATGGCTTCCCATCACCTGTCTGCGAGCCTTTGTCACCAGCAAACACCGCCAAGACGGACCTCGGCCAGCGTGAGGTCAATAAGGAGATCTCCCATGTGCCATCATCACACGGCTCAGCACTTGCGGGCCTCCCATCGACGAGCACCTCAAAGAGTCGCATGCCCGTTGGAAGAGAAAGTTGCAATGTCGATCGATCAACAATCACGTCAAATCGCACACTCCCCCAGCAACGACCTCTCTGATCCAACACAAGGGCGACATCAGCAAGTTCTACTCGCTCACGTCGCTTCTCTCGAACTTTTTTAATAGCCGGCTGCGGATCACTTGATGACTGGACCGACGACTCTTTGTCACTCTCTTCCATCGGCTGTACATCATTTCCACGCTCATACTGCAAGGCGGGCTCTCCTCCAGATACTTCGAGTGATCCGCTGGAAACAAAACGCTCACCCAATGGAACACCACTCTCTTCTCCAATGGCATCGCTAAAGACAGGAAGAACAGCGATACCTCGTTGATCACGGCTGGTCCATGCCACTGATAATGGACCTGCGCTTGCAATATCAGCCCGCATCATGACAAGCGTACCGCGGTTTGAGACTCTTTCTTCAACACGGGCTTCCACCTCCAACCGAAAGCGACCAGTCTGTGGCTGTTGTGAAAGAATCTTCAGCGATTGTGCACTTCGTGACCATGAAATATCAACCGGGCGGCGAGTCTCATCATCCTGCCCAAGTGACTCTTCTGAAAAGAGTTGAACACGGTCAACAATAGCATCCATTGGTATTTGAATGACGGCATCTGCAAATGGCTTGTTTCCAGCATCAATACGAGCCAGCAACTCCATGCCAATCTGTTCGGATGTGAACTCGAGCGTCAGTCTCTGCGATGCCCGGATGGTGGATTGTTGACGACGAATAGTCAACGTTCCTCTATCTGTTGTCGAGCCAATGGATGCCATGCTGTTGGCATCAATCCCATTGCCTGCATCTGTCCGCCAAGCAATGGCCTGCAGCAACGGATTTGTATCATTCTGTACCAGAGACGTATTTTCAGGAAGCTGGACGTCTACTGAAAGCCCACTCAACGGGATAATCTGTGTCGATCGTGAATCTTTGGCAGCGTTTTCAATCCAGGCTGATGGAACGGTGAAGACACCGACTGGATCAGAAAGTGGCAAATAAAAATGAAGTTGTGCTGAGAATGCACCGGTTTGAGGAAACGAACGCTCAATGAGATACCGATTTCTTCCCAGAGGAACGACACGAAACAGTTCCTCTTGCTCCCCGTCTATTTCCCACTGGACATCGGAACCATCACACACCGTCCCAGCATCAAGACGCACGACAAAGGAACGCGTGATTTCATTGATTGAATTCAGGCTAAAGCGAGACGTCAGTCGACACGTATCGGTATCCCAGAAAAGATCATTTTGGCTTTCCAGAGAAGAAACTCCTCGAGCAAGCCTTTGTCGCGGGTTAATAGGGCTCACCACCCGGACACTCTTTGCTCGGGAAACATCAAATTCTGACTGGGACAGTGATTGCTTCTTTCGGAGAGAGGATGACACATAGGGGCCGGCCACCAAGCGATGCTCACATATTGCCACAGCAGCAAGAGCGTTTGACATTGTGACAAACGATCTTGGTGAAACTGGAATCGCAATTGTCTTTATTGCAACCTGACCGTGCTGCTCCCACCCCGGAATTATTCGACACACCAACGTATGACGAGCTGATTCACCAAACGGGATGTTGATCTTCACCGCATCTTCAGTGACTGGCATCGCTACTCCATCAAGATGCACACTACGAATGCGACCATTGACGGTGCTTTGGTCCAAAACAAATACCATTCCTGCATCGACGTCGACATCAATAGAAAGCTCCCACTCTTCCTCATGCCGCGCTACTGATTCACTTGGGTTCGTAATAGAACAAGCCAAGACACGAGGTTCTCTGTGGGTTGCACCGAGCTGGTTGATTTTGCGAAACAGTGACTCTGGCACAAGCGCCAAAGGCTCGTCTTTCTGAGATTCATCTGCCGGGGTAATCAGCACCTTATACAGGTCATCCTCTGGCTGGAAGGCGTGAGCCGCGTTTGGTGTCAAGAAGAAACACATGGCAACACACACTCCAACATGGTGACCCGTGACAGGGAACCACATTCGAAGCACACTCAGCCGAAGTATTATCCCGATGAGCATCGACCACCACACCGCACGACTGACAT
>CAXFJI010000208.1:0-5367 GCA_964003275.1 uncultured Planctomycetaceae bacterium | reverse complement strand
TGGCCAAAAAGTTCGGCTCAATACTCCGCGAAGCCAGCGAGCCGGCTTCGTCTCTCGAGCTAATCGAAAAGCTGACTAGCCGCTCACTTCGTTGATGAGGTCATCGTGGCAGTCGCACCATCATTCGGACCGTCACTGAATCGATTTCTTAAGTATCTTTCCGCGGAACGCGGTGCCTCACCACTGACGGTGAAGAGTTATCGTGAAGATTTACTTCAACTGGAAGATTTTCTAGAGTCTTCAGGCTGCTCATCTCCATCAGATGCATCGAGTGTCATACTGCGGAAATATGCTGCCGGTCTTCATGCTGCAGGATATACATCAAGTACCATAGCAAGAAAACTTGCAAGCATTAGAAGTTTCTATGCTTTTGGCCATCGTGAGGGCTGGGTACAGACAAATCCTGCGAAGCCACTCCGGAGTCCACGTCGGTCTCGAAAACTTCCTCGGTTTCTGACGAGTGATGAGATCGGCCAGCTTCTTGCCGCTCCTCAGTCAACAGATGCAGCAGGATTTCGTGACCGTGCTATCTTGGAACTTATGTACTCGGCAGGCGTTCGAGTACAGGAACTTGTCAATCTGAATGACACAGATCTGGATATCCGTGGAGGAACCATTCGGGTTCAAGGCAAAGGTCGCCGTGAAAGGCTGGGCATCGTAGGTTCTCACGCTCAGTCCGCTCTACGAGCCTGGCTCTCTGTGAGACCACGAATAGGAGCCTCGCAAGGCACACCGGTCATTCAGCCCCTTTTTACGAATAAGTTTGGAAACCGTCTTTCTGTCCGTGGTGTTGCGCGGCTTCTTGAAAAACATCTTGCTACAGCAGGATTATCTGGAAAGGCAAGTCCACATACCCTACGGCATAGTTTTGCAACTCATCTTCTTGATGCAGGGGCGGATATTCGAAGTGTTCAAGAACTTCTTGGACATAAAAGCCTTGTCACGACACAAATCTATACACATGTCACGACATCGAGGCTCCTTGAGGCTTTCGAAAAAGCACATCCAAGGGCAAGATAAGCTAGACAAGGTCTCGACGGACTGCCCAGACTGCCGCCTGCGTTCGATCACTCACTGCAAGCTTACGCAATATATTTTGAACATGTTCTTTCACCGTTTCGACACTTATCGTAAGAGACTGCGCAATTTCTTTGTTGGAAAGTCCAAATGCCATATGACGCAATACCTGATTTTCACGATGCGTTAATGGGTTCTCCTGATCGTTCGTTGATGTTCTTTTGGACATGATAGATGCTACCCTTCGCAACTCTCCCGACCGCACGGGTGCACGACCAGCAGCAGCCCCCGTAATTGCGCCTAATATCTCAGCTCGACTTGCATCTTTGAGAATATAATCATGAGCTCCTGCAGCAATGGCTCGAGCGACATAGGTTGGGTTGTCGAAAGCAGAAAATACCACGAGACGCACATCCGGCATGTCTAAGTTGATTTTCTCAAAGGCAAGAAACACATCCTTATCAGGCATACGGACATCAGCAATGAGCACATCCGGCTTGTGCTTTCGAGTATGTCTCAATAATTCGTTATAGTTTGAAGCTTCACCAACGATCGCCACATCTGATCCTGCAAAGAGACTTGCAAGACCCCGGCGAACTACCTCGTGGCTATCAGCCACTACGACTCGTACTGACATGATGGTCGTGCCCCAAGACCACTACAAATATAAACGATAGAACTTCCTATCGTAGCGTTTCTAAAAAAACAAAACTACATTTTTTGAGATGATAAAAGCCTTTCCTGAAATGATAGGAAAACAAGATCATGTAACTAAAAAGGCTACGTTTTCTCATACACTGGCTGGCAATCCGCTACTCATTCGGTGGCTCGCGGATCCGTTCCAACATGCTCGTAGCCCCCTTATCAATGAGGGATGTGGCCACTCTTTCCCCTAATTGCCGTGGTGACTCAGTGCTAGGGTCAGCAATCCCGGAAGCATGGATACTTACTATCTCCTCACCGCAATCCTCAAATACCCACGCGTCAAGACTGACATTGTTATTTGAGTCCTTCCTTCCCCACCCTGCGATGGGAGCTAGGCAACCTCCTGCAAGTGTCTGGAGACATGCCCGCTCGGCAAGCACTGACTCATGTGTGGCTTCATGGGATATCGGAAGGATACGTTCTCGAACAAACCTATCGTCTTCTCGTGTCTGAACAGCCAATGCACCTTGCGCAATGGCCGGGGCGAAGAGTGGCGGCTTGAGGAACTGGGTAATTCTGTCAGCAAGATCCAGACGCTCCAAACCTGCACCCGCTAGTATAAGTCCGTCGTATTTCCCCGAGTCCAGTTTTTTGAGCCGTGTATCAACATTCCCACGAATAGGCTGTATCACTAGATCTTTTCGCAAGCCTTTCAATTGAACAACCCGCCGAATACTCGATGTTCCAACAACAGACCCTGAGGGCAACTCCTGAAGCGTTGGCTTTGTACGGCCAACAAATACATCATAGGGCGTTGCCCTTTGAGGCACACACGGAATGACTAGCCCAGGAGTCTCTGCGGTTGGAAGATCCTTCATACTATGCACCGCTATATCGATACGATGATCCAATAGTGCCTGCTCCAACTCTCGAACAAATACGCCATCACCGCCAATCTTGGTGATAGGCGTATCACGTTGAATATCGCCCTTTGTTTCAACAACTTGTATTTCTACATGTATCCCTTTTGAAGCCAGTTGATTCGCCACCCACTGTGTTTGTGTCTGGGCAAGCAAACTAGACCTCGTACCGATACGAAGTGGTTCTGAACACACGCTACGCACGACTCCCTTCATCTGAAAAATCAGCCTTTGCAATCACAGCAGCATAAACAGCGTGGGCTCCTGCCGCCATCAAGCATTTTGCCGACGCAGAAAGAGTTGATCCAGTGGTACACACATCATCAACGAGAAGAAATGTCTGACCAACTACGTTTTGCCGAACCTTGAATACGTTTGCGACATTTAACTTACGATCTTGAAACGGCAAGTCTTTCTGCATTTTAGTTGCAACAACCCGTCGCAATGGACATCGATACGGTAGATTAAAGTATTTCGCCATCGATTCTGCAATCTGATCTGCGGCACTCATTCCACGAAAGACTCTTCGTGACCAATGCATTGGTACCGGAATAATACTCTGAACACCCCATTGCCTGATTGTCTCCGAGTACGTTGCCGCCAGAACGAATGCGAGAGCTGAAGCTATTTCCTCACCACCACGCCGCTTACATCGAAGAACCGCCACTCTTAAGTCATCCCCATACGACCCAAGAACAGCCAAGCCTCGACAGCCGTGACGAAGCCGTTTGCAACCAACACAAGCTACTGTTGAGCACGAACGTTCCCCACATGTAACACATCGTTTTTGCTCAATCATCAGTTGATGGCAGCACGGAAGGCAGATTAAGGCATTTTCTGCGCCCATACATGACGGCGCAACGTGACTATCTTTTTGATAGAAAAGTTCATTTCCGCAGATAACGCATCGTGGTGGTACTAGGAAATCTAGCCCGTCTTTCGCCCATTGACCGCCTAGTCTGTACACCTTTGATAGAAGTGACATGGAATTGCCTGAAACGGATTGACGGCGCATCAAAAGATTCCTATTTTCTCACCTTGTTTTATCCTCGCTCCTTACTCCGGTGAGTCAAGCGTTCATGCTGATAGACCGCTACATCACCCGCGCACAATTCCATGCGTTCTCTATCGTTTTCATAAGCCTTGCTGGCCTGACGTTCGTTGTAGACGCATTCACAAATCTTGAAGAATTCATCAATTATTCTGAGGAAGCTGGGGGGCTGGCACGAGTACTCACCACGTACTATGGCTACCGCCTTATTTCTTTCTTTGATGCAACCAGTCCTGTAATCGCATTAGCAAGTGCGATGTTCGCGCTCTCCTGGCTTGAAAGACACAACGAATTAACTGCTTTATTAGCCGCTGGTATTACCCGATGGCGAATTGCTCGACCAACTATTATTTTTGTAGCGGGCGTCAGTATTCTTGCAGCGGCAAGCAGAGAATTTGTTCTTCCGTCTGTACGACAGCACTTTGCAAGAAACGCACAGAACCTCCAAGGAGACGCTGAAAAGCCATTTGAGGCCAGATACGATCATCGCACTGAAATACTTTTTCGTGGACGTTTTGCCCGACTTCTTGACAAAACAATTCAATCTCCAAGTCTTCTGCTCCCTCCTATGCTTGCAAACTATGGTCCTCAAATTGATGCGCACACGATGGAATGGAAACCTGCGGATGAGTTACATCCTGACGGCTATTTACTCACAGATGTACGAGAACCAGCCGACATCGACCACATACAACCAATAGAACCTGCAATTATCCTGACACGATCTGTAGCACCCTGGCTTGCACCACGACAGTGTTTTGTGACCAGCGACGTAACGTTCGAACAAATGATTGGGTCAACAAACTGGCAACAATACTCCTCAACACCGGAACTCATTCATGCAATTGCAAATCCGAGCCTCGGCCTTGGGCCAGAAGTACCGTTGAGGGTTCACTCACGGTTTGTCTCACCTTTTCTCGATATTTCCCTTGCAATGTTAGGTATTCCACTTGTTGTAGGACCAATCCGTAAGGGAATTTTTGTAGCTGTTGGACTTTGTGTACTCATGACAGTCATCTTCTTTGGGGTTGTACTGGGCAGTCATGCACTTGTTTCTGCTGACGTATTCAGTGCCTCACTCGGAGCCTGGACTCCTCTTCTCATCCTTGCTTCGCTTGCTGCATGGCGTGCGCAGCCAATGTGGCAGTAAAAACTACTGCGCAGCACCATCCTTAGGCTGCTTTGCTTTTTGAGCAGCAGGTGGAGGACCTTTCTTTGCTTCCTGTTTGTACTGCTGAAGACGGGTCTTGAAATCTTCCTCATATGCCGCTGACAGGCATCCAGTTGTAAGGAAGAAAACAGTTAGAACAATTATGTACGGTCCATAAAAATAACGAGACATGAAATATTTTTGCATCTACTTTCTACATACAGGGTGCGTCATAACAATCGTGACGAATGCATTGATACTGTATCATACCTGAAAACTCTCTTTCATCACTCCGAACTGCCTGCTCCACAACTGTTTCCACACCCCTCCTCCTTCTCCAAACCTTTTTTCTCTACCTGAAGCCCCAGAACTGCCGATGAGTCTTATAGCGAATGGGAGTTCGTGAGGTGAATGATTCATCAATCATGCATCTACTCAAGCGGTCACCTAACGGGGGTCATCGCAATGATTGACAGGCAAAGGAGTGCCACCGACATGCGTATAAACACACAACGTTTTGGACGTATTGATGTCGACCCAAACGATGTCTTGACCTTTCAAAGTGGTTTGCCGGGGCTTGAGGA
>CAXFJI010000207.1:0-5369 GCA_964003275.1 uncultured Planctomycetaceae bacterium | reverse complement strand
CTTGCTTCAATCGCATCCCGGCCGCCGTTAAGAATTTCCCTGCGCCGATCAGGTGCTGTACTTACAGGTCCATCACCACGTTTTCCAAGGCGTGTGCCTGCAACAAGCTCGACGGCACGCTCTGATGGGGATTTTCCATCAAGAACATCGCTTACAAGCGGATCATCTAGTCCAAGCGTATTCACAAGAAAAGTTAATGAATCAGTGAGTTTGAGAATCTCATAGTCGTCATAGAGTGGTTGGTTGGAAAGAAGGCGTAATTCAAGTGAAGAGCGAGCAGAATCACGATACTCACGAAGGCGGTCACCATCGGGCTTACCCGATTCTTCTACTATTCGTAAGAGTGTTCTCGCATTCGAAAAGAATTGACTGCGGAAACCCATCGCTCCTTCGAGCAAGTTATACCGAACAGCAAGTGAATCAATCGTTTGTTGTGCTAGACTAATTCTATTCCATGGGCTTTCTTGCTCGCCCTTGTTCCATTGCTTACGAAGATCATGCTCAGTGTTTTCAAGGCGATTCATAATGTCCGGTCGCAAAAGTGATGACAAGAGGCCACTTCTGGCCTTTCGACTGTTTTGGACCGAAAACAGATCCTGCATTGCACGCTGTCGCTCCACATGGCCTTCTTCGGCGTAGGCCTGCAAAAGGACTTCACGTCTGTTTAGCCATTCAAGTGAAAATGGTAGCCGTCGATCACGCATGGACTGAATCTCTGCCATGGTCTTTCCACGGTCCGTATGTCCTGGATGTCCGGCTACAAAAATATGGTCATCTTGCTGTACATCGTTGGAGGCAAATGGAAGAAAAGATTTGACCGTGAGTGGCTGTCCTTTTTCGTACACCCGAAAGAAACAGATATCGAGGCAATGTCTGGGGAATTCAAAGTTGTCTGCATCGCCACCAAAAAAAGCAATTTGTCGTTCTGGGGCAAACACAAGTCGAATGTCCGTATAACGCTTGTATCGATAGAGGTGATAATAACCACCACCAAATAAGGTGACGACATCACTCCTGAGGCCAGTTGCTGTGAAAGACTCGTGTTCAATCTCTGCGAGAACCGACCGCCGTGCGGCTGCTGCCTCGGCCGAAGTCGTTGCACCAGCAACGGCACTCACAACACGTGCTGTGACATCCTCGATAGAACGCAGGACGTTCAACTCGAGATCAAGGCACCGAATTTCTTTATCGATGGTGTCAGCAAGGTAGCCGTCACGGGCAATATTGTTTTCAGGTGTGGACAACTTTTGAAGACTACTTGCTGCAACATGGTGATTGGTCAAAACAAGTCCATTCGACGATACAAATGCTCCAGAGCCACCACTATTGAAACGAACCGACGCATGCTGCAGATGATCAAGCCAATCTTGAGACGGCACAAATCCTATAGTGTGAGACAGTTGTTTCTTTGGTATGGCATTAAAAAGCCACATGCCCTCATCTGCGCCAGATGGAAGACAGACTGCAAAGAATACAACGGCTATCCCCACTAAATGAAAGCAGCCCCAATACCCTTTGATTCCTTCACTCTTTTGATTCACCAACGTGTACCTCCTGATCTCAATCCCAATTCATCCATCCTCGACAGCTATCATCTTACCCGCTCGGTCTTCTGTGATCGTCTCAAGGATGGACTGATGTGGTTCTACGAACGATACGACTGAAGACTTATTTTTCACGCGAACCCTTCTACAAACAGACGACAGAGGAGTATTCCTTCGTTGTCGTTTCATCTACGGAGGCGGAGTTATTATGCCGTCGACAGGATGGAAAACTGTAATTTCCGGATATTCTGGCTGGGTGGCGAAAAGCGGCAGGCAGGTTCAAGAAGAGTGAATATACGCTGAAAAACACCTGTTTTTTCAATCCTGACTGATCCGATAGCTGGATCCTCTGGCAAGAGGAGGTCTGAATGTGTGAGCTCAACAAACGCGTAGAACACGAGGTGGGTCGCATATTTAAGAAACCGCGGTACATTAGAGGCATCCAATAAAAGGAAGATCTCGTTGTATTCGGGTCTTGGCAGAAGTGTGCGAGACTCAGGATAGAACATCCCCAGAATATGTTGCTTCAGCAGCACATTCGAAGAAAGGTTTTCAAAGGTAAACAGAACAGATGGGTCATTACACTGGTGCAAAAGCTCGTATAAATCGTCGTCTTGGATCAATGATCTTTGAGAGTGCAGGTGCAATCCGAGCATCTGAAAGGCGTTCTGAACCTCCGGGTGTTCGACAGAGGAGACGTAATAAGCCTTCAACGTATGGTGAAGGTCTCATTGAGAAACAAAAGATTAAGTACTACTACGGCTTTGGAGAGAAACAGCTAAGAAGATTCTTTGCCAAAGCATCTCGAAAAACAGGGAATACCGGTGATATTTTCCTGATTGAATGTGAATTGCGACTCGATAATGTTGTTCGTCGAAGTGGCTTTACAAAAACAAGGCCTCAAGCGCGGCAAGGTATTGTTCATGGTCATTTTACCGTCAATGGTGTTGCGGTGAACAAACCTTCGTATCAGGTAAAGCCGGGAGACGTTGTCGATGTCCGTCGACGAGGGAAGCTGGTCAATCTATATCAACAGGCCATTGCAACTCAAACTGGGGAGCCATGCGATTGGATCACCTCAGACAATGAACGGCTCCGATTTACTGTTGAAAGGATTCCAGACAGATCCGACGTGAGCCTTCCCGTGAATATCAATAAAGTTGTTGAGTTTATGTCGCGCTGATTCGGGAGAAAGTTTTTCCGAATGAGCGTTGTGCGACAGTTTCTTAATAGCATGAGATTTCAGGCACGAGTTTTGTTAATCCAATAACAACGGCGAGTAGGCCGAGTGGGAAACATCCACAGGTATTCCATTAACGTTGACGGCCAGGGCCTTTGCGAGTGATGTCCGGTGATACGGGCGCTGCGGATATTATCTTCGAGGATTAACGCCAAGGAGTGATCGAACAAAAAAGTCTTGTCGACGACGAAAAAGATAATCGGTTTCACCAACGCCATGTCCACCATTCGGAACAAGCACAAATTCAAAATCCTTTTTTTCTTGAATTAATGCATCAACGACCTGCAGTGTAGATGCTGGGTCGACGTTTGTGTCAGCTTCTCCGACAGTAAGAAGTAGATCGCCCAGAAGTTTCCCTGCATGGGTTACGTTTGAATTTTCTTTGTAGTGAGGCCCAATCTTTCCCATCCATGCCTCGTTCCACCAGATCTTATCCATTCTATTGTCATGGCAGCCACAGTCACTTGCTGCTGCTTTATAGAATTGGTTGTGATGTAGAACAGCCGCTAACGCATTTTGTCCACCGGCACTGCCGCCATAGATTCCAACGCGAGATATGTCGATCCAAGGGTATTTTTGTGCTGCGGCCTTCAGCCACGCAATACGGTCAAGAAGTCCAGCATCAGACAGATTTTTCCAGCACACGTCATGGAACGTCTTTGATCGCCAGTTTGTCCCCATGCCGTCGATTTGGGCAACGATAAAACCAAGTTCAGCAATTCGCCTTTGGGAGATGTGGCCACCGAATCGTTTTGGGACATGAAAGTCGTGTGGCCCAGCATAGATATGTTCAATGACAGGATATGATTTTTTGGGATCAAACTGCGAGGGCTTTATCAGCATTCCATAAATCATTGTATGACCGTCGCGCCCTGGAGCTGCAAAACGAACTGGTAGTGCAAAATGCTGTTTTCGCAACTCAGAGATATCTTGAGAAAAAAGATCAGCAACAACCGTTCCACCCTCGGACTCTCGTAGTTGCACAACCTCCGGCAGATCAACGCGAGAGAAGCGGTCAATAAAGAGCGATCGATCTGCATTGAATTCCCATCGGTGTGTGCCATCACCATCAGTGAGAACGGTGAGGTCTGTACCATCGAAACGAACTCGGGCTAGATGAACATGGTAAGGGTCCTGATCGGGATGAATGCCCATAGCAGCGAACCAGATAAGTCCACGTTGTTCATCTACGTATTCGATTCTTCGAACGACCCACTCGCCCTGCGTGATTTGATTGATCTTTTTACCTGTAGTAGCGTCATATCGATACAGGTGGTTCCAGCCATCGCGTTCACTTGCCCAAATCAATTCATTTGATTCTTTGAGCCAGTGGATCATTGTTTTTTGGGAGTAGTCGACAAATGTCTCCGATGTTTCATTGATAATATCATGAACGTGCCCGGTTCTTGCTTCGATAGATCGAAGTGTGAGCTGTTGATGCCCTCTTTTGTTGTAGAGAACATAGGCTCGACTGCTGTCGGAAGACCACCTCAGGAACCGCACGCTCCATGAGTCTTGATACAGACTATCATCCGAAGGCACTGTGCTCCCTTGAATGAGATCAAATAGACGAGGACGACGTTGTGGAACGGAATCACCCGGCTTTGTGTAGTCGATCCACTTCATGGTTGGTTGGACTTGGTCGTGGGGTGCTGAGGAAAGCAGAGGGATTTGTCGTTGATCGACGTTAGTTTCTTGGAAACCGATCGCGAAAGCTCCATCGGGGGAATAGTGAAAAGCCCCAATGAAGGGGTCGTCGTGGTTTCCGGATGTCGTTAGCTGTGCATCCTGCTTGCCGGCACGCATCCAGACATTGTGGTTTTTGATAACTAGTTTTTTTCTTGGTTCTTGTTTTCCTGTTTTTTTATTGGTTTCCCTCAACCCTTCCATGGCACACTGCTCAGACTTGGTATCCAGAGTTGCAGTGCAGTCCCATGACAATGCAGAAAAGATTCCTGCCAATTCGTTGGGACGAAAGTCAACCACCCACTGGTGCCCATCAAAGGTTGAGAGGGAATGCTTTTGGCCAGCTGGAATATCTCCGTAAGGCTTCAGCTTTCCGTCGTATGCAACCCAGAAAAGCCGTACTGGCCGGTTGAATGTATTGTTGAATGTAATGGTAACTTTCTGGCGATTGCCTTTGCTCTTGGACCAATGTCGTTGGGGTAGAAGTTGATGATATCTCTCACTGACAGGAAGGAGTTCTGATTGCATTGGCTCTGAAATCTTGCCAGAGACTGAATCGACAAAGCGATAGAACAGCGTCCCATCTTTTTGTTCCTCAAAGACGATGCCGTTTTTTGACCACCGATATTTGAAAGCAGATGCATGCAAAGCTTTCGGCAAGGACGAACGAATGTCTTGAGATCGTTGATAATCACTTGCGGTGCCCTGCGCAAGGACAGGACACCATTGGAGGCAGAGAAGTAAAGCAGGAATAAGCCAGAGTAAGTGACTGAACATCGACAGTTTCCGATCAGGGAAAAGGTGCTCTACGCTGCAGATTCTTTCAAGTAGACAGTAGTTGTAACACAGTCGATTGTGCAAAAATAGATGGTCATTCTTGCGTTTGTGGTTTCGTTTTC
>CAXFJI010000206.1:0-5419 GCA_964003275.1 uncultured Planctomycetaceae bacterium | reverse complement strand
TCAAGAGTCACTTCAGCTAAGCTCCCCAAATGGTACCTGGCTTGGCTGAGGTACAAGAGTCCGCTAAAAAAGCTGGTGAACAAGCGGTTGCAGCTGCTCGTGAGAGTGGAGAGAACGATGAAGAAAAACTCTCATCTCTTGCTCGAGCAGCAGGTGCCCGTATTCGTCAGAAAACTGCTGCAGAGTACACAAAAGTGCAAGAACTTGGTGGACTGACCGGACGTTGCCTCATGGCTGTTGTACTCGCGGCAGGGCTTGCGTGGGGCTGGAAACTTCGGGTACTTCAGATTCCAGGTCTGATATTGATTCCGGTTGTTTTTTGGTTCTTTACTCGCTGGCCAAATACAACTTTTTTTGAAGTGCCCCTTGAGTGGGCATACCTTGGAAGACTTCCAGTAACGACGATGTCGTTTGGACTGTTTCTCGTAGGGCTTGTAACCGTTGGCCAGCTATCGTTCTGGGGAAATTATTTGCCGCACGTATTCCCCGTTCACTTGCGTGGTACTGGTGAGAGTTTCGCTGCGAATATTGGCGGACGGATGCTTGGTACGTCTGCAGCAGCAATCACATCTTTGATCGCTGGTCTCATGCCATACGATTCATCACCCCTGAAGTTTTCTGCAGCAGCAGCCATTGTGGGCACGACTATCTGTATCGTTGGGCTCATTGTCGGTTTTCTTTTACCTGAGCCAAGTGGTGAGCTTGATGGCTAGCGTTTAATTGCTGCTTTTCAAAACACGTGCTGGAAGAGATAACGATTCTTCAGGTGTTCGGTTATGAATGAACTTAATTTGAGTTGTCTTGTCTGGGGGAAGAGCGAGGGGCAAGGGGAGCTTCATCGGGAATGGTAGGTACATTCCAAATCGTATAAAGGCCGATGATGACAGCCGCTAGAGCAATCCACTTCAGCCACCATGGCATAGTTCCAAGAACAAGGCTGAGTGCAATAACAACTGCTACGAGTGCAAAGGCTCTGTTCTTTGTTGTTCTTCGTACACCTCGATAGTGTTGCCAGTCATCAAGTGTTGGACCAAAGGTTTTTGAACGATGTAGCCAGGCATGCATGCGCGGTGACCCACGGTAAAAGCACCAACTTGCTAGCAGAAGAAAGGGCGTGGTTGGGAGTAATGGAAGGAGTGACCCAAGTACCGCCAGAGCCACGCACAGCCATCCACCAGCCACATATAAGAAGCTTTTGATAGGATCGGTTGTCGGTTTGAAATCCATGATTGAATCCGTTTGGAAGCCCCTGAATGGTAGCACGCCGCCGTTTTGATGGGGGGTATTTGTGAAGAAATCAAGGAATTCCTATGATTTTGCTCCGCGTAACACATATTCCGCTCTTGCCTGAGGAGATTCTTCGATGCCATTGGTTCCTATGCGAATTTTGCTTGATCATGCTGCTGAACATGGTTATGGCCTAGCTGCGTTCAACGTCAACAACATGGAACAGATTCAGGCAATCATGGAGGCTGCAAAGGAAACAGATTCGCCAGTAATTGTTCAGGCATCACGTGGTGCCCGCGCATACAGTCAAGACAACTATCTACGGCATCTTATGTTGGCTGCTTCGGAACTGTACCCAATGATCCCAATTGCCATGCATCAAGATCACGGGAATTCGCCGGCCACATGTCAGAGCGCAATTGATCATGGATTCACAAGTGTGATGATGGACGGTTCTCTAAAGGAAGATGGCAAGACGCCTGCTGATTTTGACTACAACGTTCAAGTGACAAAGGACGTTGTGGATCTTGCTCATCGTCAGGGTGTCTCTGTTGAAGGAGAACTTGGTTGTCTTGGTTCACTTGAAACCGGTGAAGGTGAAGCGGAGGACGGGCATGGAGCGAGTGGTAAACTCTCTCAGGATCAACTGCTCACAGATCCTGATGAAGCACAACGATTCGTTGCAGAAACAGGAGTGGATGCACTTGCTGTAGCCATCGGAACAAGTCACGGTGCGTATAAATTCACTCGCAAGCCAGATGGAGATGTGTTGGCGATGAAGCGGATTGAAGAGATTCATGCCAAACTCCCAAACTGTCACCTTGTGATGCATGGTTCGTCAAGTGTTCCACAAGACTTACAAGACATCATCAATCGATATGGTGGCAAGATGCCACAAACGTGGGGTGTTCCAGTGGAAGAAATACAAAAAGGCATCAAGTACGGTGTTCGTAAAATTAATGTCGATACCGATTGTCGCATGGCAATTACGGGTGCTATCAGGAAGGTGCTTTCTGAGACGCCGGAAAAATTTGATCCGCGTGATTATTTGAAGCCTGCCCGTGAGGCCATGAAAAAAGTGTGTGCGGAGCGAATGGTACAATTTGGTCAGGCTGGTAACGCTGGAAAGGTGAAATGCATTTCACTAGCAGATATGGCTAAGCGGTATAGTGGCTGACCTTGAAGCATCGGCGTGATGATCTCTGAAGGGCGTTTCAGGATTGTATGGTTCATTTTTTGGAGTCGCCCGCGTCCATAATTACGGCTCAAAAGTCACGTTGCGGTGTTTTCCTAGTCGTCCTATAGTCCCTGCTCCATGGACGAAAAAAAATACGTTGCTGATCCGACTTTTCCGGGCATCATTGCGCGCGGAAAAGCAGTGCTTGAGTCAGAGGGAGACGCGATCCTCAGGCTTGCGAACCAACTTGACGGTGCATTTGAGAGAGCCGTAGATACGGTGCTGACATGCAGCGGAAATCTTATTGTAACAGGTATGGGAAAAGCTGGCCTTATCGCGAGAAAGATTTCAGCAACTCTTGCTTCAACGGGTACTCCTAGTCATTTTCTTCATCCGGCAGAGGCAATGCATGGGGACTTAGGGGTCATTCGTGGCGATGATGTCGTACTCGCTTTTTCCCAGTCTGGTGAGACGGAAGAAATGGTTCGACTTCTTCCTCATCTCACCAATCGAAATGTTCCAATTGTAGCAATTACTGCTCGAGCCAATAGCACTTTGGGACGAAACGCTTCGGTTGTTCTCAAGATAGGAGACGTACAAGAAGCCTGTGAACATCACCTCGCACCAAGCACAAGCACGGCGTTGATGTTAGCCATTGGTGATGCACTGTCACTGGTCGTGAGTAGCCAGCGAAACTTTAAGCCAGAGGATTTTGCAGCGCGGCACCCAGGTGGGAGTCTTGGCCGACAATTAGTGTGTGTTGAGGAAACCATGCGTTCCTTGTCGCAGTGTCGAACGGCTTTGCCAGAAGAGTCGGTGAGAACTGTCTTTTCTAGGCCACTGCCGAGACGACGCACGGGTGCTGTTATGGTAATCGATGATCAAGGCATGCTGCAGGGAATTTTTACGGACAGTGACCTTGCTCGGCTCTTTGAACGGCACGATGATGCTGTGATAGATGGTCCGATTCGGGCGGTGATGACTCAGCAGCCAGTTGCAATACATGTTGGATCACGGGTGAGTGATGCAGTAGCCATTCTGGACGAACACCAAATCAGTGAGCTTCCTGTTGTGGATAGTGATGGATGTCCTGTTGGGCTTCTTGATATTGTTGATCTTGTTCGCTTTGAGCCTGCTGAACAGCCTGTCACGACAAACCAAAATTCCCAAACGGCAGCCTAATTCATCACGTACTCCCAACCGTTAGCCGTTGTCTTCTGTATGGGTGAACATGACTATGGTTGAAATTGAAAATAATGTTGAGCACCGTCTTGCAGACGTTCGGTTGCTATTACTTGACTGTGATGGAGTTCTAACAACTGGTGGAGTGACGTGGGCGAATGATACGGTTGAGATGAAGACCTTTCATATTCGTGATGGTCTCGGCATAAAGCTTTGGGGTAGTGCTGGTTACCAAACAGGTATTGTGACAGGACGATCGAGTCACATTGTTGAATTACGCGCTCAGGAAATGTCAGTGTCGATTGTGCGTCAGGGAGTCCAGAATAAAAGGGAAGTTGTCGAGGAGATACTGGCTGATCAAGGGCTGACGTGGAAGCAAACTGCCTTTATTGGTGATGACCTGCCCGACCTTGCCTGTATCCGTCAAAGTGGCGTAGGAGTGGCTGTCGCGGATGCATGTCCAGAGGTGCGAGAGTCAGCCATGATGGTCACATCAGCCGATGGGGGGAAGGGAGCGGTGCGAGAGGTCGTTGAGCGGTTGCTGAAGGCTCAGGGGCAGTGGCATGCGATTGTAAGTAGGTATTTGGTGTAAGAGACATGGAAAATCGTCTTGGACGAACTGCAAGGGTGTTCCTCGTTGTGCTTGCGTTGGCGGGTTTATACCGTTTGGCTGTCGTCCCGTGGATCGAGCCCAAGCTTGCTGCTGCTGTGAACGTGATAGAACTTACACCGGAACAGGCTGCCGAGATCAGAGCACGTGCTGATCAGCGTCTTGCCGCTCTGGGTGATATTCTTCCGGTTGGATCATGGGAACGAAATGATCCAATCATGTTGGAAAGTCGCCAGCTGAGGCTTCTTTTTCGAGATTATCACACGCTCCCTGATGGGCGTGTGAACCTGATGCCATGCACTCTCGTGGTGCTTCCGGATCGCAATCGAATAGCAAATGGAAAGGATGAAGGTCGAACGATTGTTCTTAGAGCCCCCCAGGGAGCAGTTCTTGAGTTCGATGAACCAATCGATCTACGTCAAGGAAGGCTGGCAAAACTCGTCGGGGGAAGCCTGTGCGGACAAGTAACCATTCGAGGTACGCCGTCCGTACAAGGTGCAGAAGATGATATTGAAATCGTGACTCGTGATATTGAATTATCAGAACTCGAGATTAGAACAAACGAGGAAGTACAGTTTCGTTATGGCCGCTCCACGGGGAGTGGGCAGGCTTTAGTTGCAACTCTTACACCGAGACAAGGAGTCAGCGAACACGGCCCTAACATTGGCGGTGTCGATACAATTCGGATTGACCGAAATGTAAGTATGCGACTGGAGGGTTTTTCTTCGGGCTTTCTGCCTGACAATGCATCGCAGACAAGTGAAAATGAATCTGTTCCAGTATTAGTTAGTTGTGGTGGTGCACTGTGCATGAATGTTTCAGCAAATGTCATCACGCTGGAGGATAAAGTCGAAGTTCTTCGACACCTTTCAGAGGGAGAATTTGATCAACTTAGTTGTGATTTGTTGGCAATCATTCTTGGTAACGATGGAACTGAAAACGGCGATACAAAAGGAACAATCGAACCACGTGAAATCCAGGCACGTGGAACACCCGTTATTGCAAAAAGCACACATGCTGATATCGAGGCACACGGTGATCGACTTGGTTACGAAATCGCAAGCCGACGAATTCTACTCGATGGAGAAACCCCCGTTTCCCTTCTTGCAAAAGGGACGCAGATGGAGGCTTCATCTATTGATTACACTCCCGGTCCACCAGGTACCCCGGGGTCACTGATGGCCGTTGGTCCCGGTTGGCTAAGAATGCAAACCGAACAGGGC
>CAXFJI010000205.1:0-5435 GCA_964003275.1 uncultured Planctomycetaceae bacterium | reverse complement strand
AATTGCTGAATCAATCCAACTGTGCATTGCTGCCCAATAAATCTATTTTGCAGGCTTAGCTTCGTCATAACTGAAGCATGAAATGAATCACTCCACGGATTCCGTCGAGCCATGAGTGCTGCAATATTGTTCGTATACAGAGCTTATTTTCTTAGCATTCATGTCTCCATGAACCACTACAGCATACTGGAGCCTCAGAGACTGTCCTGAATGAACGTCTACATGACTTTTCTCTCCCTGCCGCATCGCGTGCCTTCCAAAGCAATTTGCTACAAGCAAACCGTAATCACGACAGTGGCACCAACTTTGATAATGGTTTTGAGGAGAACAAAAAAGCGCAATACCAACCCTCTTGTTCTCTACAGTCCCGCTGAAATCGCACCATGAAATGGGTTGACCCCAGAATTTTTTTGCTGTTGTAATACCTGCAGGAACCAACACTTGCCCTCCATGCTTTTCACTCAGCGGCGATACGACTCGAATGCCTAATCCCATTTCTTCCTGATCACCAAATGAGAAGTGGTTCATTCCTGAAAAGATTGAGTCAAACTGAAGCATATAGAAATCCTTGTAGGCCACGATTTCGACACAGAGCTTTTCCATGCAGACTTCTCTGCCTTTTTCATCAACATATCGATTTCTTATCGCAATGCTTCCGGTATTATCTTTGACTGCGGGAGGGCGAACGAATTCCACGTGCTCAATACTTCCCTTATTTCTCCAGAAATCAACGCCACTGATATCACCGAATGCCAACCAAATACCTGGGTGCATGGTCGCATGATCTTGACGGTCATCTGGCCCTGGAGGACAGCTTCGAGTTACCTGAACCCCCTCTATTGTTTTGACATGTGAGAAATAAGGACGTTGAATTTTTGCGGAAGGATCCCTGACGAAGTACTCCGTCACCCGCTGGCCATCAATCAGGACAACGACTGAATCACTCGTCATGTCAAAGGAGACCACACCGTCGCTTGCACAACTATGATCTACGACAGATACCACAAGCACGACTGACAGAATTCTTTTTATCAACCACATACAGGCAACCTCATCGGAAGTGTAGTCTTAGGACATGTTTGCCGGGATTGCCCAATACCCCTTTGATCGGTAGGAACGGCCAAGCATTGTCTTCGCCTCTGGATCATGCGCCATCAACTCTTCAGCATGTGGCCGTATATGGATAGATCGTCCAAGCCGAAGTGAAGCATTTGCAAAATGAACAAGACTACAGCAGTCATGGGCTGTTTCAATGTCAGCTGCAGGCCTTCGAGAACCGGCAATAGCTTCCACGAAATCTTCCTGATGGCTACCAGCAAGGCTTGAGAGGTCCGTTTCAGGCAACTCCATTATCGGCTTATTGCTGTCATCCCATGCAGCGATCTTCCCTCGCTTACTCACAAATAACATTCCCTTTGTGCCATAAAACTCAACGCCTGAATCAACATTATGCGGATAACTTTTTGACCAAATCCGCATTTCGAAAATGAGCTGTTTCTTTTGGTCTTTCATCTCACGATCTTTGTTTTCCCATTGAAACACGCAGGTGGCTGAGTCAGGGAACTGCTGGTCATCTTCAAAGAAAAACTTCCCACCCATCGCATTGGCCTGTGACGGGAGCCCATGCACCCCCAACCCCCACCTCGCGATATCTATTTCATGAACACCGTCGTTACCGAGATCACCCGTTCCGAAGTTGTACCACCAGTGCCAGTTGTAGTGAAAGCGATTTGACTGATAGGGAACAAACTCAGCTGGACCAACCCAAGTATCGTAATCAACCCCTGCTGGAGGCGAAGAGGGATTTCCGTGACCAATATTCTTTCGGCGTTGTATATTCCATGCCTTACAAATCAGTGGCTCTCCAATGATATCCGCCTTCAGCAATTGAATTGCATTGACAATAAAAGGATTACTTCTGCTTTGCGTTCCATGCTGTATGACAATGTCATTTCTCCGTGCAGCATCGACCAGAAGTTGACCTTCCGTGAAGTTGTGGCTACACGGTTTTTCAACATATACATGCTTTCCTGCAGCACATGCCAGGATGGCCGCGGGCGCATGCCAGTGGTCCGGAGTTGCTACAACAACAGCATCAACTGATTTATCATCCAAGACACGCCTGAGGTCACCCGTTTTTTTGAGCGCGTTTGTTCTTTTCACTTTTCTTTGAAATTGCTCTGCTCTTTGGCTATCGGGATCACATGCCCACACGACATCTGAAACCTTCGAAAAGCCCTTGAGCAAACCAGTTGCACGGCCTCCACAACCAATAAAACCAACGCGGACACGATGAGAACGAACTGCTGAATGTGCAATGCGCTGGTAGGCAATGGCTGATGCTCCTATTACCGAAGAACTCTTCAACCAGCCTCTTCTGGATAACATGCTTTGCTTTCTAAGATACTTTTTCATGGAAAGCCGTCCTCTACGAATACAAAAAACTATTGATTGTGAACGTTCCAAACGATATGTACAGCCTCAGCATCACAGTCCAATGTTAGTCTAAGAGACACTCCACTGCTGACTACGTGCCTGAGACTCTTTCGCACACATGAAACAAAAGTGATTCTTTTCCACGAATGAATTTTACGGAATGCATGTCATGAGAACGTCGACTACCGTCTCTCATTCGCTCTTGCTTGAATCTCACTGAGAACCTGACGAAAGTTTTCGAGTCTCTCTTCTTGATGCTCACCATGCGCAAGATTTCTTTTTTCATTCGGGTCGTGAACCAGATTATACAACTCTTCACCATCTGGCCATTTCCCATAACGCCAGCGTTGATTTCGCAAGGCATAACCCAACTTTGCACCACGTGAAACAACACTGTACGCATACTGCTTCCTACCCAAACGATCTGGATGACCGAGAAGTGTTCTCAGTGAGGTGCCTTGTAGGTGTGGCGGGGTTTCCAGCCCCATGAGATCTGTGATGGTAGGATACAAATCAATCAGTTCGACCATGGCCTGCGAAACGGCTCCCTCTTTTGTGATGCCTGGTGCTCGAATCATAAGAGGCACTTTTGCACCAATGTCAAAAAGAGTCACTTTTCCCCACAAAAAGTGATCACCAAGATGATAACCATGGTCAGACGTCAGAATAATCAGAGTATCGTCCCAATGGCCAGTCTCTTTTATGGCATCCAAAATGCGTTGGATTTGTGCATCGATGAAAGAAACACACGCGTGATACGCCTGCATGTATTCTTTGCGAAGGTGTTTATTCTCAACGCCTAACTGAAAACCAAATGCCTCATAGCGTTTGGAAAGAGCCGTTGAGGGGAGCGAATTCCATAATGTCGGCCGATCGGCCTGAAACGTAATGGTATCAAGAGGGTATAAACCAAAGTATGCATCTGGCGCAAGAAATGGAACGTGAGGCTTCTGTATACCACAGGCAATAAAAAATGGTTGTTTGCCATATGCTTTCTCCTGAAGCCATTGAATAACTTGTCTGGCGTTTTTTCCATCTTTATGCTGCTCATCAGAGAGGCCACTTGGACCGAATCCAGGCGGCGTTTGCGCATTGAGTTTACGTGAAACCTGTTTTTGAATGACTTTCCAGTTCCGTCGATTTTTTTCGTCTTCAACAGAACCGTACTCTTTTTCAAATTTTTCCCGCGCTTTTTGGACAATTGGCAATTCGTCATTCTCAAATCGAACAAACGCGTTCCAGGCACGATCTCCTGGCTCATGGCGGGGAGAGTGAAATACTTTTCCAACACTTGCAGTCCAAAATCCATTTTCCTTCAAATACTGTGGGAATGTCACTGTTTCCGGCCGGGTCGTCCTCAGGTCATCTGTATTGTTGAGAACACCTGTTGATTCAGGATAGAGTCCACTTAGCAGAGATGCTCGAGAAGGGCCACATACGGGATACTGACAGAACGCTCGATGAAAGGTCATCGCCTCATGAGCCAATGCAGACATTGCTGGCGTCGTTATTGATGGATATCCGCTCGGGCTGACATGCGTGTTAAGATCATCGCACACAATAAAAAGAATATTCTTGAGTTGTGCGGCTGCCTTCTTTTTTTGGCTAACACTACTGGAAGGCAAACGATCCGCTTCTTCAGCTTTTTGGTTGCCAGAGTCCGTGTAGGGCAGGTATTTCTGTGGTGGCACATAATTCCCCTTACCACCTTTCCAATAAAAGGTTTCACCATCAACAACAAGGTCCTTTCTCGCATTGAAGGAGGGTTCTGGAGGAGCAAATGATGTTGGCGCAGATTTCCTCAGACGTCCCTTAATTGCAGCAAAATCAGGATTTGAGGCGAGATTATCCCACTCATTTGGATCTTGTCGTACGTCATACAACTCTTCATCACTGTCACCGTACGAAATATACCGCCAGTCACGATTGACAACGGCATACTCCCCGGGATTCATGTGCGGCAGAAAAATATTCCTGTCCTTTGCTTCTTCTGGATGTGCAAGTGTTTTGGCGATCGATGTTCCTTCCAAACGTTGATGTGGTAACGGAAGTTTGCACATTTCCACCAACGTGGGATACATATCAATCAAACTGACTGACACGTCAGAAACTTTTCCCTGAGCAATGCGAGGCCCCGCCCAGATGAACGGAACATTTGACGTACGTTCCCAAAGAGTGTGCTTCCCCCAATCACCTTTCTCACCATGATGATAGCCGTGGTCACTCCAAAGAACGACTATCGTATTATCCGCATATGGGCTTGCATCCAATGCATCAAGCACTCTGCCCATCATGGCATCGGCATAGCTTATACATGCCAGATACCCATGAATGGCATCATCCACTGCCTCCAACTGCTCAAGCCTCTGATGAATGCGAGAACGTGCAGTCTTGATCTTTTTGATCTTTGGAGGCAAGTCTTCTAGATCATCTTTTTTATACGGTGGAAGTGGGATGTTCTTTGGATCATAAAGATCAAAATACTTTTGAGGACAATAATTTGGAAAGTGAGGAGCATATAGCCCGACACCTAGGAAAAATGGACTGTCATGTTGTTGCTTCAGTTTTTCAACAGCCCAGTTGACCCGCATGGTATCTGCCATCGTGTCTTCGTCTTCATTCGGAATAGGAGCCCATTCCAAAAACAAACCTCCTGTGATCTCCTGATTTTTGTTGTAAATGCTATTTGGAAATGGCTTCGGAAATGGTGTTTCTTGACTCCACGACTCTAGACCCCAACCATTAATTTTTTGGGCATGATTTCGAAGAAAGAATTCACTCCAACCTCGCTGGTCAATAGCACCCGCTGGGTGATGAAATAACTTCCCAGCACCAAATGTCTGGTAGCCAGCCTTGGCAAAGCTACATTGGAGAGACTCTATCTCGGGACTCGTGTGAAAATAATGTGCTGTTCGATAGCAACCCGTTGTTGATGCAAATTGACCTGAAAAAATTGCAGCTCGACTTGGAGCACAAAACACGCCAGCCGTATGCGCATT
>CAXFJI010000204.1:0-5445 GCA_964003275.1 uncultured Planctomycetaceae bacterium | reverse complement strand
AGTGCGGAACTACAAAGCGACACGAGATGAGATTAACGATCAGGATCGCCAATTGCTCTACGATCACATGACGCAATATGTCGAACTCCATGGCCGTCGCCGGACAATTGGTGAGTGGTATCTACCCCGAACTGGTGGATACCGAATGCCTGGTGGCGGAGAAGTCGTTCAAAGCTTGCCTGCGATGGGCAAAGGATTTGGTGATGTTCAGGATTACTTTCACTCGACCTTTCCTGATATGCTCATCGAGGATCTTGTTGGCTTTCAAAGCAGCCATGACGACAGTTTTGAACTTCATCCTCTCCTACCAAAAAAAGAATGGACATTCTTTTACCTTGGGGATCTCCGATATCATGGCTGTGATATCGATATTCTGTGGAAAGACGATTGGTCTGTGACAACTCCTGGCAAACAAAGCAAACTCTTTGTCTGGGTTAATGGGAAACGGGTTGCGGAAAGCGATGACCTCAATAGCCCTCTTAGGCTATCACTTCATTGATCCTCCATACTCGAGTACCTCCAACACGCCATATCGCTATGCCCCCTCTCAAATTGCCACAGAACTTCTGTCTAACGACACTTTTTTTTATTCTGTGCGGCACCTGTCACCTAACAGGCACCACAAAACTATTCGCACATCAGAAGCCTGCATTCACAGACTATTGCAAGCGGCTCGAACACGATATTCAGGGACGTAAACATGGTTTCCTTGCAGGCAATCTCACCTATTATGTTGGTGGATTTCACGCCAGCTGGAACCCTATCGAAGATGAAACTATTGGCCTCACCCATCCTTTCTATCACGACCTTCGAGCTCGTGGTTCTGCTCTCTTGAGCAGTGAGATCACTGGCACAGAAAATACTGGCATTGGCAATGATTATCTTGGCTGGGAATTCTACAAAGACACACGAGTCCTCTATGGAAGTGTTATTGCGAATGGGAAAACCTATCCAACACCTCAACCACAAATCATGCGTTGGCGACCAGATCAAATAATCTGTGAGTATGAACTTGACGGCATTCGGATTCGAGAGCAAAAGTTTATAAATAGCAACGATGCAATAGCCTCCATCATTACATCCTCTGAGCCGATTGTTCTCAGATTTGAGGGGCACAGTCTTTACACACGAAACAGCGTGTCATCCAAAGCAACTGCCAGACTGGATGATTCAAAAACATCTATCCTCATTACTGAGGCTGGCACTATGAAATCACGCCCAGACCCAAACGGTCCTGAGCGTATTGGGCCTTCTCTCTACACTGGCATGACGACCGCGATCAGTATCTCATCGGATATTTCAACAAGCCTCAAGTTTGAGACTGATTCCGATGGAGTACTGCATTACACCTTTTCAATTCCTTGTGATTCAACAGGCGCTGTTGTCTCCTGGTCAATGGATGATGATGCAGTTGCAGCCTTAAGAGCAGGCCGTAATATCATCACGCATCACAAGAAAGACCTCGCAGACAAAACAGCGTTTATTAATCAACTTCTCAATGATGAAATTCCCTGGTTTCGTTGTCCGGACCAAAAAATTGTTGATGTTTATTACTATCTCTGGTCACTCTACCTTTTGTATTCCATTGATGTTGGTAGCGGTTGGGAAATGGAGAATCACACACAAACCGCTGTTAATAATTTCCTTGGTCTTCACCGTTATGATGCAACCTTCCAGATAAAAGTTGGTGCCTGGACAACTGATAAAGCTCGCTATGCCTATGGCAATGTCCTGACATGGAAGCACCTCACCGAGAATGACCGGTTCCGTGAATTGCCTAATGGCATCCGCATGCTCTCTGATAATAAAGGTATCTCATGGCACAGCGGTGCATACGGTGGTGAAACATCCGAACACGTGTTAGGAGCCTGGCAGATTTATGAGCATACTGGCGATGTTGAGTTTCTACGCGCAAGTTATGAGGGTCATTTTGATAAGCTTTTTCGCAAGCGCCTTACAACCTTTGCGATGAATGAATTTGAAGTCATCGACACCCTTATTCGCATTGCGCACATTCTCGGACACGACGATGATAAAGAGCATTGGCAATCGTTGATACGTCGTGACCCTGAACATATTCAACACATGTTTGATCAACGGTGGGAAGTTAATAACGTCAAAAACTTTTTTAATGCTCCAAAGAGCGGGTTGCTTGGAACAAACTCTTTTTGGGCTATGCGTTCACCTTTCTTTCCCAAAATATACGCTGAGAAAATGGTGCAGCACTGGGCAGTGGATCATGAAAAGGGTTTCTTTGGTGCGTTTTTCCCACTCGCCATGTCGAAGCAATCCATGAAAACATTCAAGACCAAAGTTGATCAGTCTTTTGGTTACACACCAGACACTGCCTATTTCATGCTCGACGGAATGTTTTGTCAGGGACTTCCAGTCGCACCAGAACTGACACTCAATCACCTTACTCACTACAACTGGCACCCTGAGTGGAACATTCCTGTTGCACCAGAAGCGTACCAACGTGATGGCTCACTTTTTGGAGATCAATATTCGAATTTTAATGCAGGAAAAATTCTTCTTTACCTTGAAGGTCTCGGCGGCCTCACGTATTCCATTCCAGACAACACGTTATCTGTTCGTCCTGCATTGCCAAAAGAATGGAAATGGATGGAAATACGTCTTCCTATCAAGGATCAGTGGACAACAATTCGCTACGAAAAAGATAGGACAGAGGTTGTTGGATCACCACTCCCATGGGAGGTCATGTCAGCAAGTTCAAAATAATATGTTGATACCTTTGGAAACGTCTGAGATATCCGTGGTACACTTCTCCGGATTGTTTGAAACACACAATGCTTCATATCCTGAGTGATGTGGCATCACATAGATGAGGAAAAGTAACACATGGGACTTATCGCATGGGTGGTTTTTGGTCTAATCGCGGGTGCCGTAGCCCGTACCCTTGTCCCGGGAAGTGGAGTTTACGGGCTGGTTGTGACCGCAGTCATTGGTGTGGTAGGCGCCCTGATTGGGGGGTTCATTGGAACACAGCTTGGTTTTGGTGAAGTAACTGGTTTTAATATTGGAAGTTTCGCAATTGCCGTAATGGGTAGTGTGCTCCTCCTTCTTGGATACCGAGCAGTCAATCGCAGAAATCCCTAGCTTTTTTCATTGCTCAGTCTTTGTCTCTTCGAGGGGTGAGGACTGTCATCAATCTCTCATTACGACGGTTATATCAATTAGGCAACTGTGGTTGACTTAATTGATTAAATATTGGGTGTGCCGTCGATCTTTACGCAAGCGGCAAGGATGACCCAGGCCGTACACACCCCCACCAAAGGAGATTCTTATGCGTCGTATGTGCCTTATTGCCGCTGTCGTGGCAACCATGTTTATCGCTTCCTCAGGGGAAGCCTCTGCAGCCCGATATTCGCAGCAGGGACGATCAGTTTCAACGCGTCAGTTCCGACCCTTCGCTCGACTAATCGAACTTGAGCGAAGAAAGAATGAATGGCTTCGAAGCGTCTTTAGTCGCTAAAAACTTTCCATTTTTCATTCGTTTCATTCTGTAAATAAATATCCCGGGCTGGGAGAGATGAATTCTCTCTCAGCCCGGTGTTCGTTCGAAACACCATGATATCGTAGCAGACTTGACAACGATGCTGTTTCACAGGCTACTCATCCTCAAAGCAATGAATTCATTTTTTCATTTACCGAATTATGAACCGTCCACTCTCAACTGATATTCATATTACCGGCGCAGCACTTTTTCTCCTCCCGGTCACCACGCGTATTCCATTGAAATTTGGTGCTCAGGTTGTTGACGAAGTCACCGTAGCCCGCATTGCTGTAGAAGTTCGAACGATCGATGGTCGTCACGGTATTGGATGGGGCGAAACACCACTCAACGTGCAGTGGGGCTGGCCAGCAGAGCTTTCGTACCAGAGTCGTTACGATGCAATGGTCCGCGTTGCAACTGCGAGTACACAAGCACTCTGTGAGATCTCTGAACCGGGTCATCCCATGGAGCTGGGTGTTTTTTTCCGTCACGAATATCTTGATGATATTGCTCGAAAAGCAGGTGACGAAGAAACAGGACCAGTTCCCGAATTGGCAGCACTCATTGCAGCCAGTGCATCAGACCTTGCTGTGCATGATGCATATGGCAATGCACTTGGTCTTGATACGTATACAACATATGGCCAAGACCATATGCGTAGCGACCTGGTTGATCTCTTTGGGCCAGAATTACATCCTGAAGATCGGACATTGTTTGCAGGTCTTCGACCAGCTGATTTTCTTGAATTGTCACCATCGACAACACTCTCCGCTTGGCATCTTGTTGGTGGGCTTGATCCATTAGACACAGCGGAACTTACTGGTACGGAGCCCGAGGATGGATGCCCTGTTTTACTTGCAGATTGGATCCGTCAGGACGGCCTTCAGTGTCTGAAGATAAAACTCCGCGGCAATGACATCTCTTGGGATATCGAAAGGCTTCAACGTGTTGGTCGCATTGGGCTTGCGAATGGAGTACAGCAATTTTGTGCTGACTTTAATTGTATGGTCACTGATCCGTCATATGTCCATGCTGCACTAGACGCACTCCTGAAATCAGACCCGCATATTGCCTCTCGCCTGCTTTATGTTGAACAACCTTTTCCATATGATCTCGAAGCGAATCCAATTGATGTCCATTCTCTCAGCACACGCACAAAACTTTTCCTTGATGAAAGTGCACATGACTGGAGGCAAATTACTCGTGGATTTAGTCTAGGATGGAATGGTGTTGCGTTAAAAACCTGCAAGACTCAAACCGGTGCGCTCTTATCTCTCGCATGGGCTCGTGCTCATGGAATGGATATTATGGTTCAGGATCTCACAAACCCTATGCTTGCAGCCATCCCTCACGTGCGTCTTGCCGCTCATGCGAATACTCTCGCTGGTGTTGAGACAAATGCCATGCAGTTCTATCCAGCTGCTTCTCAGCTTGAGGCTACTATTCATCCAGGGCTTTATAAGCGGCATCAGGGCGTGGTACATCTTGACTCATTGTCTGGGTCAGGATTTGGAATGCGGGTGGATGAAATTAATAGACTGCTCCCGAAATCTCATGCTGTCTTTGGCAGTCTTGATCGAGACACCTGGAAACCCAATGCCGTCTAGAGTGCCCACCAGATACCACTGAAAATGGTTTTCCAAGAGCATTCACACTGTCATATTCTAGCGCAGTGAATACGCTCTCGATTTTCTGACGTTTTTTACGTTGTACATCTAATGGCATTGCACCATCCGAACCAAAGTATTTTGATCATGACATCTACTTTTTAATCGATTCAGGCTTCGGACTCGTATCAATGGCTCATCCCGGCATGCCTCCCCTATGCATAGAAGCATCAAAAGGTCAAAATTCTGTCACGTCGGCGTAGAGGATCGGCGTAGAAGAATAGAAAGAGCCAACACCTCCCTGTGGCTATATTGATCACTGAA
>CAXFJI010000203.1:0-5471 GCA_964003275.1 uncultured Planctomycetaceae bacterium | reverse complement strand
CATAGGAATGCTCCAGCACACACACCAACATACCCCCCTCCCTCTTGAACAAATCGTTGCACAGCTTCAGCCCCAACGTCACCGATTGCAGCCGCCTCTTTGGAACCACTACCACCACCAAAGACGACAGCATCAAATTGGGTAAGGACTTCCGATCGCATCTCGGCAGCGCCGAGATGGACGACTGTCATGTCGTCTGCCGTGTCAAATACATGTGTTAGATTTGTCACTCCTCGACTTGACCCGCCTTCATCGTCATACAACGCAACGCACAGATGCCGATCACGCGTCTCTCTCGATGGTGTCAACACGTCAACATAATCTGACGTAATCATGCCAATATGGTTGAGTGCTACGTTCATCATCGTGCGGTGCTGACGCGTTCGAACTGGAAGTCGCTGGAACTGAAAGGTCGTCTCGAGCGTCATTCCCTTTGCACCCAATGCATGAATTGCCGCACTTGCCAAGGTAGTCTTCTTGGGACCTCTGCCCAGTAAGACAAAACGACGGTCTTGATCAGTGACCGTGCTGTTCACGGCAGCAAGCATCTGTTCCACAAGTGGTCCAACAGTCTGGGTTTGATCAAAAATGATGCTTGAACCGACAGACTTGTCTTTTCCTGGCTTTGGCTGATGGGAAATATTGAACTCATACCCTTCATGAAGATCAAAGATCCAGTCAGGCCGCTGCAGGGCAAGAAGTTCCCAAAGCGCAGTTGCGATAGCACCGCGAGGCTGGTCTTCTCTGGCGGATGGAAAATTTCGGTTGAGATCCTCTTGTCCTTTTGGTGCATGAGGAATCCGCCTTTGATTGATTTCCAGTGCTGCAGTATTTACACGTGGCACCACAATCAGTTTGCCACGTTCAATCGGCCAATGACGAATCTGTTCAGCTGCACGTGCGCCCGAAGGTTCATTGCCGTGAATACCACCAGTGACAGCGACTATTGGTCCATCCACATCGGAATCAATAATGTAGTAGGGCGTCTCCCACGCTTCCCCCTGGCCTAACTGCCCAACAATGGGCTCAACCGCAGAACTAGATGCCGGAAACCCACAGGCCATCACCAGGATCAGGACACAGACGACCATTCTCTGGTGGACGTAACGGAAATGATCACAGCCCATACACACTAATCTGAAGTTCATAAATCCTGACCATTCGTTGTGGCAAAAAGCTCAGCCTCAATATTGGCAAATGCCTTAAATTCAAGCGCGTTCCCACTTGGATCTTCAAAGAACATCGTATGCTGCTCCCCTGGCTGCCCTTCAAATCGGACATACGGTTCGATAATAAAGTTGTCCACGAATCCACGGACTCTTGAGGCCAGTCTTTTCCACTGCGACACCTCCATCACAACTCCAAAATGTGGTACCGGGACGGCATGTGCATCGACCGGATTCAGATGATGCTGGACCTTGCCATTCGGGCCAAGCATTGGATTGAGATGTGTCACAACCTGATGCCCAAACATATTCCAATCGATCCACGTCTCATCACTTCGACCTTCCGGAAGCCCCATGTGGTGCCCATAGAACTCCCGCGCTTCGTGGATGTCGCGGACCTGTATCGCAAGATGGAAGGGCGTGAGCATAACGTGGACGAGCTGTCCGTTTCTGGAAATCAGCAGGAGTGAAGAGAACCCGATTCTGTTTAATTGTATTGAAAGCCAACAAGGCTCTGCAAGCACTCCTGCTTTTCGTTCAAATCACAAGGTCCCCACCGCTATCCATCGGAAGCTTCCCCTGATGATGATGTATCATCATGGTTGTATTGGTTCGAAAAAATCGGTCCACAAATCCCAAAGTGACCGTTGTCGTGAACAGAAAGCAACGAAAGAGTTGTCCTGCTGAAACGCGCGGACAGAGACATTCAGTTCTCCACATATGTGTTAGCATAACATCACACCACGCATACGAGAGATGAGGATCACTCTATCAAACTTCCAGCATCACTCCTGCGGAAGTTTCCAGACTCACACGTACACCACATATGAATGGAGATATCGATGACTCTGCAACGTTCGCTTGCATTCACATTCCTCATTTTGATCACACCGCTTGCACATGCAGAATTGAAAGTAGCCAATGTGTTTGGTGACCACATGGTCCTGCAGCAGGAGATGCCCATCCGCATATGGGGCTGGGCAGATCCGGGCGCATCCGTACAAGTGGAACTCACGGATCTGAGACACGCATCTGCGTTTAAGTTGAGAGCCAATGACAAAGGGACGTGGTCTGTCTCACTTCCACCGCGCAAGGCCAATGGCAGAACACTGCAAATGCGTGTTGTCAGCGGTGACGAGACGCTTGACTTTGATGACATTCTGCTCGGTGAAGTATGGATCTGCTCAGGCCAGTCCAACATGGAATGGCGGCTTCGTCAGTCAGCAAACGCTCAACAGGAAGTTGCATCTGCTAGTCACCCGTCGATTCGTTTTTTCGACGTCCCCAAACACGTCAAGCAGAACGAGCCACAGGAAGATGCTCAGGAAACACAATGGAACGTGTGCTCACCGGAGACCATTGCTGACTTTAGTGCTGTTGGCTATTTCTTCGGTCGGTCACTCAACCAAGAACTCAATATTCCCATTGGGCTCATCGGTGCAAACTGGGGCGGACAGAGAATCGAGCCGTTCACTCCAGCGGTAGGCTTTGATCAGGTACCACAACTCAAAGACTATGTTGCTGATCTGGAGCAAGGGAAATATAAGGGTGGGGCCACACAGATCTACAACGGCATGGTTGCCGGGCTGACACCTCTGAGTGTTCGTGGGGCAATCTGGTATCAAGGTGAATCCAATGCTGGTGACGGATTGCGGTATAACTACCTGAAGGAAGCGCTTGTGAAGGGCTGGCGCTCCGTTTTTGAAAATGATGATCTATCGTTTTACTGGGTCCAACTTGCAGACTTCGGCCGACAGCACACTGGTCAACCATCTGGCGGCGGATGGGGGCCGGTGCGTGAAGGTCAGCGGCGTGCACTCCGTGTGCCGAACACCGGCATGGCTGTCATCATTGACATCGGCGCAGAGAATGATATCCATCCAAAGAACAAGCAAGACGTGGGTGACCGGTTGGCTCGCTGGGCCCTTGCGAAGAACTATAGCAAGGATATTCTCCCCTCCGGCCCGCTCTATCGATCACACGCCGTTGAAGGAAATAAAATTCGCATCCACTTTGACTATGTTGGAACTGGGCTCATGGTTGCCGACAAAGGCGGTGAGTACTATCTCGATCCCGTCAAGGCGACACCTGATGCAGAGATAACCGAGTTCTCTGTTCAAGACAAAGAAGGCCATTGGCACTGGGCTCAGGCAAGTATTGATGGAAAGACTGTTGTCGCATGGAGTGATTCGGTCAGTGAGCCACAGAATGTTCGGTACGCCTATGATTCGAATCCCCGGATCAATCTTTACAACATGGAAGGCTTGCCAGCATCACCGTTCACGACAATCGATGAGTGATATCGTGAGACTGCTGGCAAGGCCGAAGCGTGGGCCTCTTCCCACAGACACGCATGCAATAGTTACACAAAAGCCTTCACACAGATCGTTGTCACTCACCGACAGCCTGCGTCATAACAGGTCGATCCCAATCAACAGGCTGATACCCATCTGGTTTTTCTGGTTTGTGTACTTCAATGATGCTGTCTCCCTCTTCCCAGAGGGGCCACGCATCTGTCCGAAATGGTGATGCTGGCAATCCTTCCTGGTTATAGAGCAAATTACGCAGGGAAGGATTCATGGCCCACGCATAGCGTACGGCCACAGGCTTTGGCACATCCCTGGAAGAAACCACCACTGTTTGGCCATTCAGTACAGCATCCGCCCAGAACCACTTCTTGTTCTCACCTGCAATGGCAAAGCCATTTAACGACTCTGATTGACGAGCCGCCCTGAGGCCCGTCCCCACCGAACGAAAATCAATCACAACGGTTCCATTGCCTGGAATACGACACCCGACATACTCGGGCCCCTGCCCAACAACATCGCTTCTGTACGTCTGTTGCATCGCAAGCAGTGCATGGCGAATGCCAATCGGCTTCTTGTTCTTTGGGTGAAGTCCAACTGCATCACCAGTATCTATTGAAACGACCATTCCAACATTTGGCACTTCATGCGTCACAAGACGCATCGATTCACGATTGACGGCCCACGGGGCCTCAAGTCCCTCCACAGGTTGTACCTGCGCTGGATTCCAACTTGGCAACTGCGTGCATTGAAATGGAAAGTCTGCTGAAACATTTCCGTTCGAGAGCGTACTCCATGACGATCTATAATACTGAATGAGTTTTCCAAGTTGCTCGCGATAATGTGCTGCCTGAGGAACGTTTTTCGAGTTCCGTTCACCTTGATACCAGATCATTCCTCGAATCCCGTACGGTCGAACAGGATGAATCATCGCATTGAAGATATGAGCTGGGTATTGGTGTCCAAGCGATGCTGGCTTCGTAATGAAAGGGGGCTGCAACACACGAAACTGATTTTTCATGGTTTCCCCCGCCGCGATCTTTTGATTGTACAGGTCTAACTCCTTTTCGAATAATGCGACCGCTTTCTCAACTGTCTCACCTCTTTCAATACGTCGTTGCGCCGTACGATCAATTGCCGACCGATGCTCCACTGCGCGAGGATCATCTTTTTGAATGTCCCACGGCATCCACCCCTCAATCGGCGTTCCTGCATACGCCTGCACGATGATGCCAACTGGCACACCAAGCTTTTGGTGGAGCGTCTTTCCAAACCAGTATGATACAGCCGATGTTTCGAATGCAGACTGTTGCGTGCACGGCTTCCACTGCTGAAGGCGATCACGAGATGCAGCAAGTGGCTTGTGCCAATGTTCTCGTTGTGATTTGAAAATCCGAAAATGTGGAAGGTCAACTGTTGCTTCCTTTTCCGACTCAAACGAATTCCCAACGGACCAGCCCATGTTGGACTGCCCAGCACACAGCCAGACTTCCCCGACCGCGACATTGTGAATGTGGATGACCTCCGTTGCCTTGTCCCCTCCCCTCACGGTGATCACATGCCCAACCCCATAAGACGGCGTCTCGAGAAACACTTTCCACACTCCGTTCGCATCGGTGATCGATGATGCAGAGGCTCCCCAACTGGCAGACACGGTCACTGGTTCCTGAGGTGTCGCCCACCCCCAGATCGCATTGTGAGTCTCCTGCTGAAGCACCATATTGTCTGTAAACAGGCGGGGGAGCCGCACATCAGCACACACGGATACCGGAAACAACAACACGGCCCCAAGCACCGGAAACAAGAATTTCATCAAGGTTGTCCTTCGTTCGACATGACAGAGCAATCTCTGAGATACATGTGCCCCATGATAACGCTATTCGGTAGCATACCTTGTTGCTCCTGCTGTGTGCGATCAGGAAGCACTCCGCACACCAACACACGGTTGCTGTACATGTCATACCAGCCTACTCCGTGACAGGAAGAACGGCTTCTGCCA
>CAXFJI010000202.1:0-5479 GCA_964003275.1 uncultured Planctomycetaceae bacterium | reverse complement strand
TGCATCGAACCATAGATGCGAAAGACTCTCTTGTACTACTTTTGTGGTTTTCAAACGAGTCCCTCTTCTCAGAAAAGAAATTATAGCGGATGAAGGAGGAGCAGCCCCTAAAACGATGAATTGGCTGATGCAGCAACAGACGAAACGCGACGTAAAAGAAAGAGCACTGCAAACAAGACCATTACTGCCATCAAAAACGGTAACGTCCGCGAGTCATGCAAAGAAAACAAAACTGAACCAAGAAATGGCCCAAGTATTCTTCCAAGTGATGCAAAGGATTGGTTGACACCTAAAACCTCCCCCTGCTGATCGGGGCTTGCATTTTTTGAAAGGAGTGCTGAGATGGACGGATTCACAAAAGCAAAACCAACAACTGAAACAGCAGAAACCGCATAGAACATGTTCTTCATGAATGGCGATACGTGGCCAATGACATCCTGCTGATACGCCACACCTGCAACGACGCCCACACCACCTAAGCCGATAATCATCAAAAGGATACCACTGACGAGGAGTTGATTTTCAGGTAGCCTTTTCGCAAGAGGTCTGTAGAGTCCTCCGGCTATCATGAGGACCACACCAATCAAGGCGAAGACCAAAAAATTATCGTCGTCGTTCATTGCAAAAAATTCTTTTGTCAAACGAGCGAGGGTAGCCTCAAAATTTGCAAAGGCAAAAATAGAAAGAAAGTACGTGAGGACGAGTGCCCCAACGGCTGGAATACCAAGCACGGAAGCCATGCGAGAAAAACTGATAGTCTCTTTCGCATTACAAACACCTGGTTTACGTGTTTCTTTGAAGACAAAGACCGCAATAAGCAGTGCAATGAATGACAGGAGAGACGCAAGAGCGCCTACGCCCCAAGGCTGGCTCTGAAATAACGAGAGGCCAAAATATGCAATCAATGGACCCAGCGTAAATCCAGCACCAAAGGCAATGCCGATAAGTGCCATTCCCCGAGCCCGTCGCTCAGGAGGAGTGCAATCTGCTATGACTGCAGCAGCGGTTCCGACACTTGCTCCAGCTACTCCTGCTCCAAGTCTTGAAAAGAGCATCAATGCTATCGCGATCGCCGCCTGGGCTTCTGAAAACGTTACAGCGAACCCGTAGAGTGCATAAAAAACAACTGAACCCGAGAGACTCAGAATGAGCAATGGCCTTCGTCCAATACGATCCGACAGTCGTCCCCAGATAGGACTAAAAATGAATTGCATGAGCGAGAAAACGGAAAACAACACTCCGATCATCGCACCAATGCCAGCTTGAGGAAGCCCAAGTACCTCCAAATAGGGCTCGGCTTGCCGAGGCATCACCGGAAGCACGATTCCAAAACCAAGCAAGTCAATAAAAACAGTCAGAAAAACAACTAACAAAGCCCCACGCGGTGGATCAGAGATTGACTTTGATTGAGCCGACTGTGATGACATGAAAAAACACCTGATACAATAGTTCCATGAGTGAAGCATTGCCAAATACTCAACATGCAACCTCACAAGATGCTATGAGCGTGTCGGAGTTGACTCTCCGCGTCAAGGAGGCTGTCGAGAGTCACTTTACAGACGTCTGGGTGACCGGTGAAATCTCAAATCTTGTGCGTGCCTCAAGCGGCCATACGTACTTGTCCCTAAAAGATGAATCCTCGCTGCTGAGAGCAGTGATTTGGCGTGGCACGCGACAGTCACTGGCCATTGAACCCGTAGATGGCCTAGAGGTTGTCTGTCATGGTCGACTTGAGGTGTACGCACCACGAGGAAGTTATCAACTTACGATCGATCGTCTTCACGCTATTGGCACTGGGGCTCTTGAAACCCAGCTCCGTAAACTTCACGCAACACTGAAAGGTGAAGGGCTTTTTGATTTGGATCAAAAACGCCCCCTCCCAACATTTCCAAAACGTGTTGCACTAGTCACTAGTCCAACTGGTGCTGCTGTAATGGACTTTCTTGAGACACTTCTTCAACGATGGCCATCGACTGAGGTCATTGTCATTCCAACGCGAGTACAAGGGGCAGGGGCAGCTGAAGACGTTGCATCGGCACTTCAGGTAGCAAACCGTATAACACCTCAAGTTGATATTATTTCCCTTGTGCGAGGTGGAGGAAGCCTTGAGGACTTGTGGGCCTTCAACGAAGAACCCCTTGTAAGGGCCGTTGCTGCTTCTTCGATTCCAGTTATCTGTGGTGTAGGTCATGAGATCGATGTTTCGCTGGCTGACCTTGCTGCTGATCAAAGAGCACTCACACCTACCGACGCTGCCGTCAAAATTTCTCCGGATGGTTCACAGTTGAAGTCTCAACTCGAACAAATTGGACCTCGACTTCTTGCCATACTGAAGCAGCAAGTCAACGAGGAGCATCTTCAACTTCAAAACCTTGCAAATTCTTGGGTCTTTGCCCAACCGCAACAATTGATGCACACCCAAAAAACACAACTGTCCGATAGTATTGGAAGACTCTATCGACACACAGTGGCAGCAATACATCGCTCTGAAGAGCGGGTTGCCGCTGCAACTGCACGACTTGAAGCCGATAGCCCACTGAAGATACTTGCTCGAGGATTCTCCATAACCTCTAAAGAAGACGATCCTGCTGCACTAAGGTCAACTGTCGGTATCCAACAAGGCACCCGGCTCGTGAGTCAACTTTCTGATGGCCGGTTGTGGAGCCGAGTTGAGCGAGTCGAAAATGACCAACATCAATAAGGAACCTCCCTATTTCATAGGAAACCAAATTCATAGGAAACCAAAAGATTCATGAAAAAAAACACCACCTCTTCAGAAAAGTTTCCCCAACCCTCCTCGTTTGAAGAAGGTATGGGGCAACTCGGAGATATCGTTTCAAAGCTAGAATCAGGTATTCTTGGTCTTTCTGACTCAATTACTGCTTATGAAAACGGCGTAACGCTGATCAGGCACCTCCACGAAGAACTCTCCGATGCCGAGGAGCGAATTAGTCAACTCATTGAGATTGACGATAATGGAAAACCTACCTTGAAGCCTTTTGTCAGAGCCAAAACGCCTACAACTGCTTCAGGAGGCTCGAAGAAGACCAAAAAGCGATCCGTCAAGAAGCAAAAGCGGCCAAACGTGCTTCCCGGGATGGACGATGAAGAAAAAGACGCTTAAACTTGTTTAGGTAGCAAGAACTCTCAAATTTCATAACATTGCCACTACGGTCGTCGTGGAGTCCGACCCTTTTTTTCGTTCGGGGCATAAATATGGCAGGTTGCCAAACAGTCGACAACTTCGCCGGTGCACCTGAAGATGCAGTGGCGCTCGATGCTCAAGTGCAGGAATCCCTGGGTCACGTCAGATCATTTGTGGATCCCTTTTTGAGCGCCACTTTGTCAAAATCCTCACGTTCAGTTCCAAGACTCCATGATGCAATTCGACATGTTTTACTTGCCCCCGGAAAACGTCTAAGGCCCGCGCTCACTCTTTGGGCTGCTTCCGCATGTGGTGGCACGTGGGACTCTGCTGCTTCGGCCGCCGCCGCCGTTGAAATGATCCATGCGTACTCACTTGTTCATGACGATTTACCGTCAATGGATGATGATGACCTACGACGTGGTCAACCCACCTGTCACCGTGCATTTGACGAAGCAACTGCCATTCTCTGCGGGGATGCTCTTCAGGCGTTCGCATTTGAGATTCTCGCGAAAGGCATGCCAAAGACCGTTGCTGGTAACGCATGTGAAGTACTTGCTCAGGCAGCAGGCAGAGACGCTCTTGTGGGAGGGCAGATGGATGACCTGGCAGCAGAGCGTGGCTGGATTGAAGATATGACTGATGTGCCTGCTTCGGAAAAGATTGCCTGGCTTGAGCGAATTCACACACGAAAGACTGGTGCCCTTTTTTCAGCTGCCCTCGAACTCGGGGCTTTGGCAGCAGGTGGCTCTGAGGAACAGCGTTCCGCTTTAGCTGCATACGGCCAAAGCTTTGGTTTGGCGTTTCAAATTGCAGATGATTTGCTCGATGTTGAAGGATCTGAGGTTTCTGTTGGAAAACGAGTTGGCAAGGATGCAGAACGTGGAAAACTTACATTCCCATCTATTCTGGGAATCGAGGATAGCCGAAAGAGGGCACGTACCCTCGCCAATGATGCAGCCTCTGCCATCTCGAAACTCGGCACACCAGCAAAAGACTTAGTGCAATTGGCCCATTGGATTGTTTCTCGAAATCACTAGCTCACTTTTCTAAAACTATGGCAGATATTCTTCCAACCATCATGTCTCCTCGCGATCTGCAAAAACTCTCCCCGGAGCAGTTGGAGCAAGTAGCCAGCGAGATGCGAAAGGCTCTTTGTGAGGTCGCCGCTTCGCGAACGGCCCATTTCGCTTCAAATCTTGGTGTTGTGGAACTCTGTCTCGCACTGCATCGTGTATTTGATTTCAGCCATGACCGTCTCATCTGGGATACCGGCCACCAGATCTATCCTCATAAATTGATTACTGGGCGTTTCTCCCAGTTTGGTACGATTCGGACGCGAGGGGGACTGATGGGGTACCCGAACCCTGACGAAAGTCCATTTGACTTATTTATGACTGGTCACGCCGGCTGTAGTGTATCCACAGCTCTCGGTCTCGCGAGCGGAGATGACCTCAAAGGACAATCTGACCGACGATCAGTAGCCGTCATTGGAGATGGTGCACTTCCCTCGGGTATTGTCTTTGAGGCTCTCAATAATGCTGGCTTCTTGAAAAAGCGATTACTGGTCATCCTCAATGACAATAAAATGTCTATCTGCCCGAGGGTGGGAGGTCTTGCAGAGTATCTCGACGTCGTTCGTACGAATCCTTGGTACCGAGGCATAAAAAATCAGGCGACAGAACTGATCAAGGGCGTGCCGATGGTTGGTGAGCAGATGGAACGAATGCTCGTCAACGTCAAAGACTCTCTCAAGGCAACATTGCATGGCGGGATGTTATTTGAGGCATTGGGCGTTCGGTACTTCGGCCCGGTCGAGGGACACTCTCTTCCCAATTTGATCCGTTATCTTGAACTTGTGAAGGATCAAGAAGGTCCCATTCTATTACATGTCGTGACGGAAAAAGGACATGGATTCAAGCCTGCCGAGGCTGATCCTGTATTCTTTCATACCCCTGCCCCTTTTGAATGTGATGATGACGATTGCATTGTCTCCATCAAAAAATCTTCATCGAAAGCATACACAAATGTGGCAAGTGAAACGATCAGTGACTGCATGAGCAAGAATTCTCAAGTTACCGTCCTGACTGCTGCAATGTGTCAAGGAAATAAACTTGAAAAGGTCCGTGAAAAGTTCCCTGACCGTTTTTTTGACGTCGGTATTTGTGAATCCCATGCTGTTGCTTTTGCTGCAGGTCAGGCCAAGGCAGGTGCTCGGCCTATCGTTGATATCTACAGCACATTTTTGCAACGCTCTTTTGACCAAATATTTCAGGAAGTCTGCCTGCAGAATCTTCCTGTCACCTTTATGCTAGATAGAGCCGGTCTTACTGG
>CAXFJI010000201.1:0-5481 GCA_964003275.1 uncultured Planctomycetaceae bacterium | reverse complement strand
AATCGACCGTCGTATGCTTTCAAAATCGTATTTTTTGTGGACAGGTAAACGGGGTACTGTCGAGCCAGGCCATACCGGAAACTCGCTCGCGCGAAGTCTCGTATTGAGTCATCGCGGTTGTACATTGCCAGTGCTACGCCAGATGACGGGAAATCATAGACCTCCATCTCCATTGGATCTGATCCGTCAGACGGTGCATACGTCAGGGTCAGGGTGCCAGGTCCTGGTATTTTGAGATCCGTAGCACGATATTGGTCACCAAAAGCATGTCGTCCGACAACAATTGGTTTGGTCCATCCGGGCACAAGACGAGGGACGTTCTCAATAATGATCGGTTCACGAAAGATGACGCCGCCAAGAATATTGCGGATGGTCCCATTGGGACTGCGCCACATTTTCTTGAGGCCGAATTCTTCAACACGTGCTTCATCAGGAGTTATGGTTGCACATTTGACACCGACCCCACACTCCTTGATGGCATTTGCTGCATCAATAGTAATTTGATCGTCTGTAGCGTCACGACTCTGAATAGACAGATCAAAATAGCGAAGCTCAATGTCAAGGTATGGAAGAATCAACTTTTGTTTGATGAATTCCCAAATGATTCTGGTCATTTCATCGCCATCAAGCTCAACTACGGGGCCGTGTACCTTGATCTTTGAAGCCATTGCGTGCATTCCTTCTTGCTGCGTATACCTCTATCGACAGAACCCATTGTCTGGCAGCATTGTTGTACCACGTTTGGCACCAGTCAACGGATTTACTTGTTCTGACGTGATTGCTAAAGACAATAGCCTGTCGCCACAACCGGTACAATAATGCTTGCTGCGGAACGCCCCAGATGGTCAGACATCGTTGAGAGTTGAGGTGCTAGATTCCTTCAAGTACAAAAAGAAGCACCGATCTTCACTCATGGGCAAGATACCATTGGATTCGTTCATTACCGATCAGGAAAGCACCGTTATGAAATACTATGCCTGCACACTTGTGTGCCTCATCGCTTCTTTTTCGTGGATCAGTACCACAAAGGCCGCTGAGTGGAAGCCACTCATTGGAAAATCACTCTCTGAGCATTGGAGGACAGACGGCCACTGGGAACTACACGATGATGGTGTTATTCACCTGCCGAATCAGGAATATAAACACTGGAGGCACTACAAAAACTACTTAATTCTCAAGGATGTCCTGCTCAATGATTTTGAAATAGCCTTCGATTGGCGTGTTGCAGAAAACAGTGGCCTGTATTTTCATATTCCTGACCTTAAGAATCTGGAAGAACGGAAGCACAAAGAAGTACAGCTCTATGAAAATAGTAAATGGAACAAGCCTGAGTTTGGCGACCACACAGCAGGCGGTATTATCCCAGGCCATGCACCAACAAAGGATGTATCCAACCCAAGTTCAGCATGGAATCATATGGATATTAAGTGTGTGGGCAACCACATAACTGTTGCAATCAACGGAACGATTGTGACAGAAGCTGACCTGAGTGAAGGCAAAGCAGGAGAACGCTCAACATATGGCGGGTTTGCATTTCAGGATCATGGCCATGCCGTCTGGCTCAGGAATATCAAACTCAAAAATCTCGATAACGCTACACAGCGATAGGCAACGCATGGATTCATCGCGACACTGCTTTTGTCTTTGCATTCACAACGACACTACCGCATCCGTATTGCACGGTCTACTCGCCCAAAATTATCAACCAGAATGAGATCTGTTCCGGAAATAGAGCGAACGGATGGCATGAATGTCTGTCCTGCCATGTTTGCCCGTGATGATGATGTGACATGTGAAATGAGTCTTCCATTTTGTACTTGCCAGGTACCGGTGGAGATAGGTGTTGGAACAAAGACATACTGAAAGTTGGAAAGTGTTTGGTAATAACGGTAGGTTTGAAACGTACCATCACCGTTGTAGACAAGATCAACTGATCCCTCTGAATCGTTTTCACGCCATGTCCCGATCAGCATCTTGCTGACTTCTGCATCCGTGAGAATTTTGGAAGTGACTCCACCAGCAGAAACGACTTGGGGTGGAGGCTGAGGCGGTGGATTTGCGGCTTTCCAGGCTGACATGTCAGGTGGGTTTGCGTTTACCGGCGGTTGCTGCGCAATGGCCGTCGTTCGTCCAGCTGTTGCTTTGCCATCAGGTGAATAACTGCTGAGCACCACCAACAGTCGGGAGGAGCCCTTTGGTGCAGAAAAATCTGTTGGAAGAGCAGAGGCATCTCGTGAAAGGCACAAGATTAATTTCCCCTCATCAAATTTATAAATACCGGTTCCTGTAACGGTATCCTTATCTTGAATGGTTACCTTTTTTGGATAGGCGTTCGGCTCAATGCGGAAGTTTCTTGTGCTTTTGACATGACTCATTGGGGATTCGAAGATGATTGTGTAATCCACGATTTCTAGGGTGCCACCACCGGGTAACCAATGAGACATTTGTGACTCAGGTACTTCTTCCCCATTTTCAATCAGTTCGAGGACTCGCCAATGTCCAGAGAGTCGCTCGAGTTCTGCATCTACTGTTTGCTTTGGTTGGGCCCAGCATTGTGTGAATCCGAAAACGAACACGGCAAACAATGCAGAAATACCAATACGGCGAGTCATGTCTGGTCCTCAAATGTGTGGCGTAATACAAACTGTTGCACTCTGCAACCGCAGAACAAACAAGATAGTGACGGAATGTCGGAAATCCTGTCAAGAGAAGATGCACGTGAAGATTGTGATGACGCTGCAGCCACTGGCGGCTTGTCACGCGTTGCATGATGGCTGTGCATCCTGAAATGTCATAATTCACGTGTTTCATTACCGTTTCACGAACTGTTTGTTGGCTTCACCAATGATCTCCGACAAGGACTTGCGGACAAAGAGAGTGGCTTATGGAACAAGTTGCTGCATTCGGATACGCTAATAGTCTTCTCATACAAGATTGGGAAACTGTGACCGAGTTGAAATTTGTTTCCGTAAAGGTTCTCTGATGTCTGACACAATCTCTGAAATGAATGCATGCGATATTCTCTCACGTCTCTTTCGGGCGAGGGGCTATAACATTTCGCGCAATGTGATGTTTCATGAATATGGAGTGGAATTCCATATTGATGGCTGGGATGAGAAAGAGCGCATTGGATTTGAATTCCTCAGCAGTGAAGACGACGATCATGATGACCTTTCACTTGAGGAATATAAAACGCTGATGGCAGCGCAGTTGCGCGGAGAGCTATCGCTTCTGATCATGGATGAAGTGGAGCCGATGTCGGAGGCGGAACTTACAGCCATGACTCATGAATTTCTTGATGAAGTTGCAGAAGCAAGGATGGCTGCACGGAATGCAGACACCGCACAAGATCAGCCGGGCTCGTAACGCCATCATTTTTCTGATGATTGAATGCCGTCTGTCTCATCAACATATTGGAGTGAAGCATGCAATGGCAGGTGGTTCGGAAGGTAAGCCTATCAATCAGTGTGCTGGCGTCTCTCGGTTTTCTTTGTGTGAGTGTTGATGCACTGTGTGCCGACGACTGGCCTCAATGGCGAGGGATGCACAATGATGGAAAAGGTGTATCGACGAAGCTTCCGTCGGTGTGGTCAAAAACAGAAAATGTCCACTGGCGAACGCGACTCCCAGGGCGGGGGGGAGCAACCCCATGCACCTGGGGCGAACACGTCTTTGTCACGAGCAACGATGGAACAGATCTCGTGCTTCTCTGCATCAGTCTTGATGACGGGGCGATTGCATGGAGGCAAACGGTCTGTTCAGGTAATCAGGATGCGCGAGCAGGAGAAGGAAACTCTGCATCACCCTCTCCAATCACTGATGGTAAGCATGTGTGGGTGTGTTTTGGCACTGGCATTTTGGCATGTTTTTCTGTCGATGGATCGCACGTGTGGACAATGGATCTGAACGAACGCTTTGGGAAGATTGATATCCAGTTTGGAATGACCTCCACGCCGGTTTTGGACGGAGAGTTTCTGTACCTCCAACTTATTCATGGTCCAATGAAAATGGACGATCCGTCCCGCACCGGAAAGGTCATCAAACTGAACAAGTCGACTGGGAAGACACTGTGGGCGATTGATCGTGAGACGGAAGCACTCTTCGAATGTAAGCATTCATATGCTTCACCATTTATCTATCGTGATGAGAATCGTTCATTTCTTGTCGTGCATGGAGCTGATTGCACAACTGGCCACGACCTCGGTAATGGCTCGGAGATCTGGCGCTTTGGTGGATTGAACGGACCGTCGGCAGTCAATCCTAAGCCATATAACATGACCTTTCGGCTCGTAGCATCACCCGGGGTTGTTCCTGGGGCAATTATTATTCCAACATGCAAGAAAGGGCCATGTGTTGGTCTTCGGGTTACCGACGAACTTGTAGGCGAGTGTTCAAACAAGCAATCGATTTTGCGATGGGTGAATCCAATAACTCCTGACGTAAGCACTCCACTTATTCATGACGGGCTTGTGTACTTGCTTCATAAGGATGGAAAACTGCAGTGCGTCGACCTCGAGAGTGGAGAAGATGTCTATCTTGAACGAACGCATACAGGTCAGCACCGGACGAGCCCGTTGTTGGTAAATAATAAATTGTATTTTGGGTCAAATGATGGATGGGTATCTGTTGTACAGGCCGGGAGAACGTTTCAGTTGCTCCATTCCATTGATATTGGAGAAGCGATCTCAGCATCACTACTCGTGGCGCACGATACGCTCCTGATGCGTACATCGGAAGCACTGTATGCAATCCGTACGAAATAGGGTGACGTGGCGGTCAGTGCAGCAGGGGTTAGCCGCCAGTCGCTATTTTTTCGGCTACGTCAGGAAACACCACGCGGAACGCAATCCAAGCCATAGTGAATGTCAGCAGGAGATTCAGTGCTTGTCCGCAAAGATACAGCACCACGGGTTTCCATGAACCCATTGCTTCCGCAAGTTGGCGAACATTTGTTTCAAGTCCGATACTTACAAATCCAAGGCAAAAGCACCATGACCGCATCATCTTCACCGGTCCTTTTACCATCGTTTCCACTGCTACATCCTGGCCTTCTGGTCCGGTCGATGCGAGATAGGTAAATACCGCAGATGCCCCTATGAATCCGAATACAAATTTGGGCATACGACGCCAGATTTCACCTGCCATGTCACTGGCTGACAATTTCTTGTTGTCCTGTGCCTGTGGAGCGCTATCCGTTTTTGCCCACCAGGCTGCAACGGAAAGAGAAATGACACCAATCAAAACATTTTGAATGAGTTTCACTGATGCGGCAACGTCTCGAGCAACGGGGCCAACCAATTCTCCTGCTGCAACGACAGCACCCGTTGAATCAACAGTGCCGCCTATCCAGGCACCGCCCACGACCTGATCAAGTCCAACAGCATTTATGACTGCAGGAAGTGTAAACATCATGACAATGGTAAAAGCCAATGAGATACCGATCGCAATAGAGAGCTCTTCTTTTTTGGCACGGCAGGCTGC
>CAXFJI010000200.1:0-5481 GCA_964003275.1 uncultured Planctomycetaceae bacterium | reverse complement strand
TTCGGCAACGGATGCTGGATCATCAGTCGAACGAACAGCTTCCGAGTGGGATTGAATTTGTTCAGTGGAATCACCGATGAGTCGCTGCCGGTCTGCATGCCGCAGGTGATCAATCGCTTTATTCCGACAGACTCGAAAAAGCCATGGGGCAACACGCCCTTGAAGATTTGCTTGCGATTGCTCGCAGAGCTTCAAAAATGCATGTTGGACAACATCTGTAGCGAGATCGATATCACCTACAAGCCGTCGAGCGTATCGCTGTAACGGAAGTTCGTAGAGATCAACCGCTTCCAGCACCCAACCTCGGGAATCACTTCTTGCGGACATGGTTCTGATCCTAAAGACTCACATACCTGATTCTTGTTCTCAACAAACGTCTGACTGCCCATCTGTCAGTACAACGGCAACAGGGATCATCCGTTACACAAAAGAATTAAAAAGGAAACCGGCCGGAAAAAACACTCCCGGCCGGTTTCGAATCTGAACTGGTGAGAATTGCTGTTTATGAACTGCAATTCAATAGTTTAGGACTAGAAACCTACGTAGGTTACAAGGATGTCACCACAGGCCTGAAAGCGGACGATGACTGAATACCCACAGCAATAGTCATAGCGCACCTGACCACATCCAAAAAGTGTGCAACGTGAACTCTCACACGGACAGCCCTGACAGCACATTGGCAGGCACACTGGCACGTCTACTGAGCAACACGTTTCTGGGCTTGTGACACATAGAACCGTTTCATAGGTTGGTTCTTCACAGCATCCACAACCTTGCTTGCGCTTATGCCGACAAGCGTGCTTGTGATGATACTTTATGCAGGGACACTGGGAACAACATGGCGCTGCACCACATGAGGGTTCAAACCCACATGATGGCTCACAACCACAGGTAGGTTCCATGGCACATGTAGGCTCAAACTGCGTGCAACCAATGTCTTCAGCACAACAGGTGGGCTCGGCAGCACAGCCTGGCTCACAGTGACGACGATGATGACCAAAACCAGCATCGGCTGATGAGCCGATAGCGAACGACAAAACGGCGGCGATGCCGCAGAGAAAAAGCGAACGACTCATGATGCGAGCCTCCTGACAAATGATTGGAGACCAGCGGTTCCGTGCCCGCTGGTGGAACCGTGATGAAAACCATGATTCCTCTCAACAATGGCACATTGACAAGCAATGTCAAAGAAATCCGATTGTTTCGTCTATCCCGACAATCCAACCGGCAGGAACCTAACCGGCATAACCGTTCAAGCCCCTAGCATCTGACGAAATCGATCAAAAAGATAGGCTGAGTCATGAGGACCCGCAGCTGCTTCTGGGTGGTATTGCACGCTTGCTGCATTAGCTGACTTGTGACGAAGGCCTTCGATCGTTCCGTCATTAAGATTACGGTGAGTCACCTCAAGATCGGATGGTAATGTTTTTTCATCTACCGCAAACCCATGATTCTGTGATGTAATTTCCACCTTGCCAGTTGCCAGATCCATAACTGGCTGATTCGCTCCACGATGGCCGAAGGCAAGCTTAAACGTCTTTGCACCACAGGCCAACGCAAGAAGCTGGTGCCCCAAACAAATACCAAACATGGGAAGCTTACCAACCAACTCACGAACAGTGTTCACACAATAATCAAGTGCACCAGGATCTCCTGGACCATTCGACAAAAACACTCCGTCTGGCTTGAGTGCTAGAACATCTGCAGCTGTTGCTTTCCCAGGAAGAACTGTTATCCGACACCCAATACTGGCCAAGTGACGGGCAATATTCCACTTCATGCCATAGTCAAGCGCAACAACATGCTTGCCATCTGCTGAAGCCTGTGCAACTGGAAGTACACCACCTTCGGAAGGCTGTGGCAACGGCTCTGCCCATTCATCCAGCGGCAGTGTCCACTTGTTTTCTTCTTTTGGCATAACTTCTCGCACAAGATCACGGCCAACCAAAGCAGGTGCCTGTGTTGCCATATCAACAAGTTTTTTTGCATCAAGTTCTTCGCTTGAAAGCACCCCTGTCATGGCTCCTCGAATTCGGAGCCGCCGCACAAGTGCTCGAGTATCAATGCCCGTCAGGCCAACAACGCCAGCCTTTGCCAAATATTCATCCAGGGTACCGGTAGATGTAAAGTTGCTGGCAATACGACTTGCTTCACGAACAACAAATCCTGACATCTGTAATTTGCCACTTTCAGTGTCATCTGGATTCACACCATAGTTCCCAATCTGCGGAGCAGTCATTGTGAGAATCTGCCCCCGATAAGAAGGGTCTGTCAGAATCTCCTGATACCCTGTCATTGACGTGTTAAAACACACTTCTCCCGAAACGGTGCCAGCAGCACCAAATGAATGACCAACAAAAACGGTGCCGTCTTCAAGTGCCAGTGCAGCCTGTGTCAAGATTTCATACTCCGAATGAGGAATCTGTATGATACCGAACCTTCAGGTGACGTGAAGGAGTAAATAATTACTGAGGCGTGGGTGAAGCCGTCACAAGAATATCTTCTGGATTTTCCACCAGACGTAGTCCGCGAAAACGAACCTCCTGAGGCACCTTGTTTGAGTGAAGTTGTAACCCCAACGGTCCACTTCCACACAACTCTGGCTTGGGATCCGTCCAGTCTAAAACCGCTTTACCATTGACAGCCAATCGAATTCGACTCCCCACTGCAAGAATTTCCATCTGGTTCCAGCCGTGCTGCCTTCCGCTCGCCTTTGCCTTTCCATCCTGATCTCGAGAGATACCATTTCGACGATAGAGATCGAACAAACCCCAATTTGAGGGAAACATGACAAGGTGTCCTTGATAACTTGCAGACTCTCCATTTTTTTCAAACCTCTTTCCCCAGATCGCAACGCCTGAATGCATCTCACTCGTCACTAATTTTCCCTCAAAAAGCAAACGAAAATCGCGATATGACTTTGTTGTAAGCAGATAGGTACTTACTTTTGGACTATTGTCTAATGCGTTCCGACCAACAATCTCAGCATTATCGATAGACCAATATTGGTCTATCTGCCCCTCCCAGCCTTCAAAATCATGACCGTTAAACAGTCGGATATCGCGACCACGTTCTTGTGCGGGCAAGGAAACACTACCGGCCCAATCAGAGGTCATTTTCGCCTCGGACTTCGATAGCTTGATTTCCGCAACGGGTTCACCATCTTTATCCAACTTATGTGACGCCCAGAGAAGCCCTCGTGTAACCATATCAAGGTATCGATCATCTCCTACCGTTTCATTATTATGCCCAAGAGACGTACTAAAAATACGTGTCTGTTTTGGGCCATATTCATTTGCCCACACTACAACGGCTGATTGTTTTGTTGGCTTGGCATTTGGATCAACTGGCTTCCCTTTTTTTCTCTTTGGAGCTGCTATCTGGTGGCCAGTTGCAAGTGCAACAGCTGACGGCATGACTTGAATGTTGTTGTAGAGTTCTTCCTTGATGGTGGTCCAATCTGAGAAACCACGAACTGCTGGGTGATCTTTCGCCGTAAAGGCAATATCGATTGGAGCTTGAGGCCCATGGCCTGTGGATTGCAATCCAATCATTTCATACCAGCCAGCATTGTCGGCACCGGCTGTCACTGGCTCCCGAAAGTCACCCCAGCGATATGAATGCATGGCACAATGGAGATTGACTGCCGGCACACCTTTTCGGTGTGCTGCGAGAATACGACTGACGTAATCATGCTCGGTAACGTTCGCACTGCATTCATCATGAAGAACGATGTCATATCCCTCTGCCCAGTCTTCCTTTTCATAGATTTCAAAGACTGCGTTGGTAGATGTATCAGGGTTATACACAACTTCGACCTGACTTCTTACCCGGTGCTCAATACCTTTTTTCAGGAGTTGTGTCTGCGTGGCGTAGTCATGGCAACACCCTCCTGCAATAAGAAGCACCTTCAGAGACTCAGCGGCTTCCGCAGTCGACATCACGTGTGAAATCAGCAGGGCGGTACAGGTAACGAGAATACGCATTGATAAAGCTCCCAAGAAGAATAAACGACGCGACGAATATACCACAGAAAAAAACCCCTGTTTGGTATTAGTCCTGAGAGCTTCTTTCCCTCAAGCCTGCTGCAATTCGTCGACCGGGGGACGTCATTGCCAGCTTTGACAAACTCGTAATCTCAACCCAACGTTGTCGAGGCCTTGGTTTCCTTGGTCGACTAATAAAAATTTCTCGAATTGCACACTCGACCCGGTGATGGGTTACGGTATATGACACCACGCCCACCTGACGACCACGCTTGAGTGCACTGCGGGGTCCTCTCGGAAAATCCCAGAGGCCATCCCACCACTCCCCAGGTCCACGCTGCTCAATGAGAACGTTGTTCCTCTGCCTGAAGATAATGGCTGTTTCACAAAGCTGTTTGTGCTGTCGAGTCTTCGACTTCAAGGGAATGACATCGGTACGATTTGTCTGAAACGCAGAACATTTCATTTTGATGGGACACCTACTGCACATCGGTCTGTCAGGAGTACAGATCATTGCCCCTAAATCCATTAACGCCTGATTGAATTGGCCCGGTTTTTTTGCTGGCACCAACTGTTCTGCAAGATCCCAAATTGGCTGATCACCACGATGACCATCTAGCGGTGCGTCATAACCATAGAGCCTCGCAATGACTCTCCGTGAGTTTGCTTCTACGATCGGCGCCTGCACTCCAAAGGCAATCGAGGCGATGGCCCCTGCTGTGTAACGACCAATACCGGGCAGCGCACACAGCGTTTCAACTGTCTTTGGTATGTTGCCATCGTACTTTCTGACTATTTCTTTCGCTGCAGCATGGAGTTGCCGTGCCCGCCTATAGTAGCCAAGCCCTTCCCAGTATTTGAGGACTGTTTGTTCTCGCGCGCGTGACAGTTTCAAAACCGTAGGAAATCGCTTCATGAAGCGAATAAAATATTCGCACACCCGATCTACTTGCGTTTGCTGAAGCATGATCTCACTCACCCAAACTGCATATGGATCATGAGATTGCCGCCATGGTAAATTCCGTTTCGAACGCTCATACCAGGCAAGGAGTGGCTTTACGCGTGCATCTTGGCGGATCTTTGATTGCATCTCCATCTCCACTGTGACGCACACCTCTTGCAAAGTTGATGCTCGCACCTTTCAAAAGAAGGATGTATCGTCATTTTTTGACAGGGTACGGTGATCGTCTGTTTGTTTGCCTAAGCCTCGCTAACATACTAATCAAAAAGAGCGAATCCGTAAGAAATGCAATGCGTTACCGGATCCTCAATGTAAGATCATTCAGCCGTGATATGCCCAAAAACAGAAAAGAAAACTGGATACAGTTGAATCGATCATGCCATCTGAGGCATTTCTTTTCTTGCCCTAGTCGCTAAACGGCAATAAGCCATTTCATCAAGCAACAAAAGGTATTGTCAATTGATTCCTAACAATCCGTCACCATTCCCTGACCACGCCTGTCTACAAATGAATTCAACTGCTTGATCCCTCCTG
>CAXFJI010000199.1:0-5491 GCA_964003275.1 uncultured Planctomycetaceae bacterium | reverse complement strand
GAAGCCTCTGAAAAGGGACTTGGCTTGGGTGAAATGCTCAAGGATGTCGGTCTCATGGGGGCAGCCGTTGCCTGTGGACTCCTTGGTATGTTTTTCTACCAAGACGTTGCGCAGCTTGTTCTGGGCGAAAAAAACATGGTGCTTGGAATTGTTGTTGGCGTTGGTCTTTGGCTTGCTGTTGGAGGACTGACCAGATTTGCACTAGGTTCCTTTCTGCTATTTGTGCTTTTTGCAACACATGCTCTTGTTGGTGCCGTTGAACTTGGAACTGATGGATGGATTCAAAATATCACAGGAAACCTGTTTACTTCCGAGCAAGGCAAAGCATTGTTCATTTGGACTTCGTTGATCATGTTCGGCTTGCGATTTGCTGCCCACTTTATTGAGAAAAATCTGAAGGTTTCACCGGTTGGATTACTGCTGATATGTTCAATTCTTGCAGTGGTTGGATTGCAATTGGCAAGCACAATGGAGACATTTCTTGTTGCGTTGCTCGCGTTGGGGATTTACGCGGTCGGGAAAACTTTCTTCTGGCCAACGATGCTGGCAGTCGCTTCAGACCGCTACCCCCGTACGGGTGCGGTGGCGATTTCGATTATGGGTGGTATTGGCATGCTGGCTGCCGGCATGCTTGGTGGCCCGGGTCTGGGATACGGCAAAGACCGTTTCGCCGCAGAGGCACTGCAGGCGAAAAACCAGGCTCTTTATCAATCCGTGGAAAACACGGAAGTTCCTTCACAGTTTCTTTTCCTTGAAAAGGTCAACGCTATTGACGGCACAAAACTGGAAGAAGCAATCAAAGCTGATCCAAGAACTCCTGACCAAGAACAACTCGTGGCTGCCGGTCAGGAAGGCGATAGGATGACTTTGAAAGCTGATTCGGCAATTCCGGCAACCATGGCCGTGATTTACCTTTTGATTATCTTGTACTTCAAGAGCATCGGGGGCTATAAGCCTCTGACAATCGATCCTACGCGTGGTGGCGAGCCGGGGCCTTCTGAAGCCTGATCGTAATTTCCGGGCGAGCTGAGGCAATGTACTCAGCTCGAATACCGGACGGTAAATCAAAGGATGTATTTTTGTTGCTGTTGTCTTTGATAAGGTTCACCACTTTACTGTAGTGCTGCGCTGTCATAGCTCGACGGGGCCAGTCCTCCCTTCTCCAAAGTTGAGCGACTATTTCATGCAATAAAAATGCATCCAGCCCTCGAAGTGGTTCCAATCGAATGCGTATCTCACCATCACCTGCACGCGTAACGTGATTCTCTAGAATAACATCTGCTGCACTGGCGAGGGCCGCCGACACACCAGCTGCATGCGAACCAAGCCGCACGATTGCTTCTGTCGCTGATGGGTAAGCACCTTCTTCACAACTTTTGATAATCTCATGCCTCAAAAAGTTTCTACTGAATTGAATATCCTTATTTGACTCATCTTCTCGCCACAACTGCCCAATGGACCCAAGCCATTGATGAATTATTTTCTTGCGCATGTGGAGCAAAGGTCGAATAACGGCAACGCCTTCACATAACTCTCGTGCTGATGACATACCTGCCATTCCGGCAATACCTGTACCTCGAAGCATACGATGAAGGATTGTCTCAGCCTGATCATCAGCAGTGTGCGCAACAGCCACGCATCGACTGCCAGCCTGATAAGCCACCTCCTCAAGAAACTTATATCGCAGTTCTCGAGCACGACCTTCAATACCCAACCCATGAGATCCCTTCTTGTCCAATACATTGATTTTTTTACAGACGAATTGGAGTCCTAACCGCTGTGCCAAAGACGCAACGAACTCACGATCACCGACTGCCTCACTCCGCAGATCATGCTCTCCATGAGCAACAATGATTTCCGCGGAATAGCAACCTTTTGATCTGAGTTCCACAAGTCCACAAAGAAGCGCCGTGCTATCAGCTCCTCCAGATACCCCAACAACGAGAGGAGATTGAAGGCAATAAAGATTTTTAATTGCAATCTCGAGCTCGCCCAGAAACGTATTGGATGACCTGAGAGTATTCATAAATGACTTGTCTTACCTGCGAACAGGAAAACCTGTAGCGTACCGTCTGATTTGCAACTTCGGGAATAACACCGTTGGTTTAAGGCCTTTTTTATGCCTTGAAGCGGGATTGAGCCACAGAAGCTGTCTCGATACCCTCCCCATCCTCAGATGAAAATGTGCTCCCTCGAGGAATCGCTCATGAACCATGACTCCCAATTTCAACATCGTTCGTTCTTTGTGGTGTTCGCATCCCTTCTCGCGATCACTCTGGGAGGCTGCTCTACTCTTGGCACGATCGCATATTTGATTCAGCCAAATGATATTCCTCCTGAGTATGGGGAACTTCGAGGCAAGCATATAGCTGTCGTTTGTCGGCCGATTGTTGAGTTGCAGTTTAGTGACGCTGGGTCCGCGAGCGAACTTGCATCCACTGTTGGGGCACTGATAAGACAAAATGTCCGTAAAGTGAAAATCATCAGCCAACAAGAAGTAGCTCGCTGGATCGATGAGAATGACTGGATTGACTATGAAACATTAGGAAAGGCTCTCGATGCCGACATGGTTGTTGGCATCGACCTCGAACAGTTCAGAATACACGAGGGCACAACTCTTTTCCGTGGACGTGCATCTGCAATTGTTCGCGTCTTTGACGTAAATGAAAATGAAATGGTTTTTGATCGACATCTCGAGGACTTCACCTACCCAGGAAATGGTGGCATTCCATCATCGGATCGGTCTGAATCACAATTCCGTGCAATGTTTTTGCAGATATTCAGCCGACAAGTCGCACGGCTATTTCACGCATACGACAGCCGCACATCATTTGCCGAGGAAAACTTGAGCCTCTAATCACACATTTTTCAAGTTTCGGCGAGGCTTTGGCGGAGCAAGCATTTTCTTCTTGTCATCTTGCGGTGCAGATGGATTATTGTTGTTGTTGTTGTTCCCCGCTTTCATGGATGGGTTGTTAACCCCCGTGTGCCGTTCTTCCCACCGATATCCAATGGGATTCTCAAGTTCCTCTTCAGCGATCAAAGCCCATGGAGTACCAGGGTGATCAGCAACGACACGTTCCAAAAACTCTTTTGCCTGAGCAGCCATTTTCTGCGTACGGGAATCTACTCCTGATACGTCATTCGCCGGTACAAGTTCCCACGTATCACTCTTTTCATTCTGAAACTTCATTCCTGCTTTTGCCTGACCAAGCATGCTGTTGTAGGCATAGGTTCTCACCTTCATCGCAAGAATACGACCCATAGCCAAATCATATCCTGCCTGCCAACGCTTTTCTTCAATCTTCGGTCGATCAACAAGTCCTTGCTGTAACGAAGTATAAATTGGTTCAATTTGATTGAGCAAAATAGCAGCATCTCTTTGTGCTAGACCAAGCAATCGAACAAGATCTCCATCATTTTTTCTCGGAAACGTCAACGTAGGAAGTTCCATAGGCTTCACTTCTGACTTCGCAGCCACGCCAACAAGAGCTTTTTTTGCACGATTCTTTGATAACAAACTATCGATTTCATTCTTCGTGAGATAATCCGGACGATATGCTTGCATGACCTCCGGGTCAAAGAAATACCGGATCTGAGATGACATGGCTGCTACATCACGATCAGTTACTCGCCCGCTTGCATTTCGATTTGGGTGAACTGCAAAGTAAATTCCCCCGGTTGCTGCGGTAAGTTTCGAGAGACTGAACGGACCAAAACCGGAGTCGATTGCTTCGTTTTGAAACTTTCCTGAACGAATCTTCAAAACTTCTGGGTACAACGTTTCTGGCCCCTGCTCCACCACCGCCCATTGCTCACTCTGGTCGTAATTCGGGTCTGGCTCGACAAACTTCATCTTCACCCGACGCTGGCCGAATGGTGATGGCACGCCAACAACATAAACAGGAATCCCCAACTGTTGGCAATATGATGTTGCTTGATCGGCCTTCTCTTCATCATTTCCTACTTCATCCGTGAATACGACAATTAAGACGTTTTGCCTAGGAGTAGCGCGACGGAATCGCCACCCTTCTTGAGCAGCACTGCCAATGGCGGTGAACGTATTTTCAATCCCAGACTCATCAATCTTGATTGAGCGGATCGCATCAACAACTTGCTGGCAATCGGATGTCGGTTCCTCGGTCATGGGATTAACACCTTTTCCATAACCAACAACCATGTTGAGGAGTTGCTTGCTCTTAGCACCGCCATGCGACACACCTAATTCATCGAATACTCTCTCAAGGCGAGAAGCAATTTCTTCTCGCTGTGCAGCAAGGCTCACCGACTGATCAAAAAGCCAAAATACGACAGTCTTACGACTTCGTTGTTCGAGATAACCATTGATCTCAGCAGCGAGTCGATCCACTGCTCCAGAAGCTCCCGTCGTACCAACACCACTAACCGCCCCCTTAATAACAATCGCCTCGTTGAGTGTTTTCGCTGTAGGCATCAGATCCAGAGGCTGCACAAAAAGATCGACTTCCTGATCTGTTACCGTCTCAACCGATGTCATGACAACGTCCGATATTTCTGGAGCGACGGCCTCTGCCATTTCAGCACCATGATCACTATCTGCACCAACCTGTTCTGTACGTTCGTCAGTAACAACGACATCCAAGGCCTCAACAACAACAGGATTTTCAAATGGATCCTGAGTAAGAATAAGTCGCTCAAGTTGTGGCAGGGGGGGGTCAAGTGCTACAAACGCCAATGCAAGCAATACGGACACATGCAAAACGAGGCTAACAGCCCATGCAGGCGCAGCTGAGCCACCCGATGCCGGCAACTCCTGTCCTGGATCAGTAGATGGGTCATCTTGAAGATCATCAACCATAAAACACCTTGTCAGAAAACATTTCAAAAAAAGTAGACTTTTTTGAGAAGAAGCACCGCTTTACTGGATACAATAGTTTATCGTATTGAGGTTTTTCTTCCGACAGATTTTTTGCTGCTATGACTCCAATTTCTGCAAGATACAGCTTTCCCTCGGTGAAATGGCTGTTTTTTGTTGCCGTCGTAAACATCACAGTTGGCATATTTCTATGTTTTAACTCGGTCACTTTGGCAGAAGATGAACTTCTGCCCCCTGAGCAATTATCTCTCAACACCTCCGACGGCATATCCCTTGCGGTGTGGTACTACCCGGTCCCAAAAGACCTTACACCAAAGGCGACTGTTTTAGTGATTCATGACATGGGAGGCTCACATGAGTCTGTGGAACCTCTCTCGATTGGTTTACAGTCCTCTGGCTATGCCGTTCTGGCTCCAGATCTTCGTGGACATGGTGAAAGTCTGATTACACGAAATGGTAAAACTGTCACCACTAAGACACTTCGAAAACCTGATGTACTTGCAATTGCTGCATCAACGGGGGGCCGTATTCGGCACCAAGCTCGAGCTCGTGGTGATCTTGAAACAATTTTTCAATGGATCAACAACCGAGATGACATTGATGGCCTTGATAAAACTCGCCTCTGTGTTGTTGGTT
>CAXFJI010000198.1:0-5503 GCA_964003275.1 uncultured Planctomycetaceae bacterium | reverse complement strand
TCGATCTATCAATGACAGGTGAATCAGATTCTTGATTCTGAATCAACACTCTGCTTCTGAGGTGTTGTTCAGAAGTTGTACTGTCCACGATGGATGTACGGTAGCTGATGCAACTGTGATGCCAGCCTTAACAAGGAGAGATAAAAGTTCATCGCATGGCACTACGGCAGGATCAAAGAGGCAGTCTAATGTGTCATCATCGACATGAATCACATGAATACCAAAGTTTCGTAGTGCAGCCATTGCTTTTCCGGCAGTTGAGGGACAAACCACCCGATAGCTCCACGTTCGGTTCAAATTCTTTTGAAAGGCTGCAAACACTGCCGGCCTCAGTGTTGTAAGGGAGCCTTTTTCAAGTAAACCGAGGTGTGAAAAGCAACTTGGAACGATGCCGTTATTAATGGCAGCGATGATTGTTCGTCCGCTGAGAGAAAGATCGGTAATGAGTTCTTCGGTTTTTTGTTGCTCAATGGGGTCGAGACTATGGAAAGGGTCATCAAAGATGAGGATATTCGGTTCATGGAGAAGGCTTCTGGCTATCATAAGCCTCTGAGCTTTTCCATTTGGGAGACTGTCCACAGGAGTTCCTGGGTCGGTAATGCCTGCCATCTCCAAGCTTTTCTTGACCGCGGTTCGCATTGGCTTGCCGCTGAGCCCTGCTTCAAAGGCAAACAACTCGAGAAACTCATCAGATCGCACATGAGGGCAGCGATGAAGAATAGCAGGTACATAACCGATAGACCTTCTTGCAGATCGGATGTCTTTTTGAATAGAAGTTCCTTCAATACAGATGTCACCTGTGTTGATTGGTAGGGCGGTGGCAACACATGCGAGGAGAGATGTCTTTCCAGATCCTGAACATCCAATGATTGCGACTGTTTGGCCAGACTGAAAAGAGACTGACAAGTCTGAAATGACTTTTTTTTTGCCACGTACTAGAGAAACGTTGTCGATGACGATACTGTGATTGACGTCACTCATTGTCGAAATCGCGCGGAGGTCATTGCGATGGCCACAAGCATGCCTTTGGCTTTATTTACTGTTTCCTCGAATTCATTTTCCGGTTTGCTGTCTGCAACAATACCTGCTCCAGACTGTACATAGGCCTTTCCCTTTGAGACGACGATCGTTCTCAGGGCAATGCAGGTGTCCATTGTCCCGCCAAAATCAATATAACCAACAGCACCAGCGTATGGACCTCGTCTCTGTGGTTCGAGTTCATCAATGATCTGCATGGCTCGGATCTTTGGGGCACCAGAAACGGTGCCAGCCGGTAAGCAGGCTCGCAACGCATCAAATGACGTTTGCCCGTCTGCAAGTTGACCAGTCACATTACTGGTGATGTGCATGACATGGCTGTATCGTTCAATGGACATGATGTCACTGAGTTCTACTGAACCTATTTCAGCGACCCTTCCAACATCATTACGCCCGAGATCAATGAGCATGATGTGCTCTGCCCGTTCCTTTGGATCTGCAAGGAGGGACTCTGCGAGCTGCCGGTCTTCATTCTGGGTTTTACCTCTGGGACGTGTTCCCGCGAGTGGACGGACCGTAATTCTGTCATCAACAACGCGCACCATGATCTCAGGTGAACTGCCAACGAGTGTTCCTTCAGGTGTGCGCACGTAGAACATGAATGGACTTGGATTAACGACTCGCAATGTTCGATACAACTCAAGCGCTGGCAGGTCAAATGGAACTTCAAGGCGACGACTGAGAACGACTTGAAAAATATCTCCTGCATGAATGTATTCAATTGATTTATTGACGGCATCTAAAAAATCAGTCCGACTGAATGTAGAGGTTGTTGACGCACTCAGGCTTTCATCATGGGAGTGTTGCTTGCCAATGTCGACGATACTAGGCGAAGTATCCGGTTGAGAAAGTATTGTAATGGTGTCATCAATACGTTCACATGCACGAGAGTAGGCTGATGCAATACCACTCGGTGATGAATCTTCAATGTGAGCAAGCACAACAACATCGAATGATTTCGTGACATTGTCAAAAACAACAAGGCGGTCATAAAAGGCAAAATGAAGATCGGGCAGATGAAGATCATCAGGAGGTGGAGCAGGAAGTTTTTCGGCATACCGAACGGAGTCATATGCGGCATAACCAACAACACCGCTTGTGAATGGGGGAAGTTCTGGAAGCCGAGCAGGCTTGTATGGAGCCATGTACTGCTCAAGCGATTGAAGAGGGTCATCGGACTCAAAAGATTCCGTCAGGCCATTTTTTGAAAACACCTGTACTTGGTTGCCATAGGCTTCTAGTCGCATGAACGGATCGGCACCAAGAAAACTGTAGCGGCCGACCTTCTCGCCCCCAACGACGCTTTCGAATAGACATCCGCTGTCTCCTGAATCAATGCGTGCGAAAGCCGAAAGGGGTGTCAAACTGTCTGCAAAAAGACGCCTGAAAACGGGTACGAGGCGGGAACTTTGGGCGAGTTCGGAAAACCTGTCTTTATCGGGTATGTGCGGCATGGAAGAGGAGGATACCACTACCACGCCCTCAGCCGCTATGATTGCCTCTGGAAGCCGTAAAGATTCAACGATAATATCCTGTGAGCCAATCATGAAGTGCCAACATTGCGATCAACAGGCCGTTTTTCATATCACTGAATTGGAAGCTGGAGAAGTGCGAGAACTTCATCTTTGTGAAGACCATGCGCGCTCCTATCTGAATCAATCTGAAACTGGTCAACACGAGCCATCCGGTCCATCTGGAGCGACCGCACCCTTGGGGGTTGGGCAAACGGCAGAAGATTTGTCTGAGATTGATAAAAAGACATGTGGTATGTGCGGTATTTCATTTTTTGAATTTCGTAACCAGGGACGGCTTGGGTGCCCTCATGACTATGTTGCTTTTGAAAAAGAACTTGCACCACTCATTGCAAATATTCATGGAGCAACGGAACATGTTGGGAGAAAGCCCAGTCGGGCTGCGGCAATTGCAATGCCGGATGGAGGATCAGAGGCATTGACGGGTATTATTGGATTGCGATCAGAGATGCAGCAAGCAATCGAACGTGAAGATTATGAAACAGCAAAAGAAGTCAGAGACCGTATTCGTGAGATTGAAAGTACATGGCTTGGATCTCCTCCAGAATCAGCAAATCCATCGGAAGGTACAGAATGAGAATTGAATCGCTTACTGAAACCGTTGGTGAATGGTTGCGAGGTACCGGTCCTGATTCGGACATTGTCATGAGTAGCCGTGTTCGACTCGCTCGTAATATTGCTCACTTCCCATTTGTAGGCCGCGCGACAGAGAAAGAGAGGCTTGATATTGAGTCGCTCCTCCGAGAAAGAATTTCGATGTCGCCGTTTGGTGAGAGTCTCCAATACTTCGATGTTGGTCAACTTGAAGAAATTGATCGTCAGTTTCTTGTGGAACGGCAGTTGATCAGTCGTGAGCACGCCGAAGCCAAAGGTGCTCGAGGTGTCGCTATCGATGGTTGTGAACAAGTTAGCCTAATGATAAATGAAGAAGACCATCTGCGGATCCAGTGCATGCATAGCGGGCTTGATCTCAAAGGTGCTTTTGAGCAGATACGCAATGTCGATGTGGAAATTGAGCAGGTTATTCCCTACGCATTTCACCCAAAGTGGGGGTATCTGACTGCCTGCCCAACAAATGTCGGAACCGGCATTCGTGTCAGTGTGATGCTTCACCTTCCGGCTCTGGGCCTTACTCGTCAAATCGACAAAGTGTTTAGAAGTCTTCATAAGATTTCGCTTGCCGTGCGTGGTCTGTATGGTGAAGGCTCCCAGGCAATGGGAGATTTTTATCAAATTTCAAATCAGACAACACTTGGAAAAACGGAGCAGGAATTGATTGAGCAGGTCAGTGATGTTGTGCCAGTGCTTATTGATTATGAGCGAAGAGCCAGAGAGTTTCTCATCCGTGAAACCCAAGAAAATGTACATGACCAGGTGAGTCGTGCATTTGGTATCCTTCGTACGGCTCAGACGATTAGTGCCGAGGAAGCCATGCAGCTTCTTTCCCGAGTACGTATGGGAGTATTGTTGGGGCTTATCGGTGATATATCACTGCCGGATATCAACGTGCTTCTCGTGCAGACACAGCCAGCGCATTTGCAGAAAATCCGTGGTGCTGAGCTCGATACAAATGATCGCAATATAGAGAGAGCTCGCTATTTGCGGAAACATTTTGAAGGTGCAGAAGAAACCCAAAATTAAGAATTATGTCAGTTTGTTTCGAAGTGCCTGAACAACTTGGGGAGGAACAAAACGCAACAATGCGGTGTCATCAGCAAGTGGTGTAATCTGCTTCAACAGGGATGAGGAAATGTGAGAGTACTGGGCGTCCGCAATGAGGAAGACGGTTTCGATTTCTGGGTCTAGTTTTCTGTTTGCAAGAGTCATAGTAAATTCAGCGTCAATATCAGTAAGTGATCGAACCCCTCTCAATAAAACACTTGCGGACTGATCTCGCACAAACTTCACTGAGAGTCCATCAAAACTGTCCACACTCACCGATGGCAGGTGGGCTACAGAGTCTCGCACAAGGGCGACTCGCTCCTCGAGAGAAAACATCGAGTGTTTATCTGGATTTATGCCGACACCAACGATAAGTCGCTCGAAAATACGACTGGCTCGCTCGATCACATCAAGGTGGCCGAGTGTGACCGGATCGAAAGAACCAGTATAAACAGCCGAGCGCGAATGTTTTTCTGTTGTCACGGAATAGAACTTTGAGTAGTAGTTTAAGTCAAAAGAGACGTGTCTGATGGCTTAGAAATTGTCGGTTGCGTGAAAATGATTATGGTATGTCAACCGTATTTTGTGCAGAGGTAAGGAAATTAGTCGTGTTGAAGCTGCTGCCACTCCTAGGAATGATCGTGTCGGGGATGATTGCAATCCTCTTTTTAGCAGATCTTGCAGCAGGATTTCCTTTCGGTCGAACGAGTGTTGTCGCGAATATTGGCTTCGTGCTTTTCAGTGCAATCGTATGTTATCTGAGCTGGAGTTTGATTGAACGTAACGCCAAGTGAAATTAGGCTGCCCGAAGGACAGATCCCTGAAAGGTAGAGGAACTGCTTTGCTGCAACACGATTGGTAAATCAGTAAGCGAAATAAATTCTAGGTTTGTATTTTGGCTTTGGCGATGTGCCCACCGTAGATGCTTGTCGTATCGTTTACGCATCGACAGGAGAGACTCACGCCGCTGCGCCAGATCTACATGGCGAACGAGAAGCCCTTTGTTTTGATTGCAATGAATCAAGCGACCGAATGTTTCGAGAAAAGAGTGGTGGGTTCTTGGTTGTAATGCAAGTTCCCATAAACCCCACAATATACTTCGACATGGCCAGCCTTCTGGGGCTGGGCGTCTCGTTACTCGATGAGTGTCATCGAAGGAGTCAACAGCAATTGTCTTGATGCCTTCTTCCACAAGAGTGTCACGATGACGCAGTGATCCTGATCCATATACGATAACGCTTTCAAGAGATGGCCAGATGGAACGAGATTGT
>CAXFJI010000197.1:0-5519 GCA_964003275.1 uncultured Planctomycetaceae bacterium | reverse complement strand
GAACGCAACAGAACAGATCTCTTCCGCAGGGACAGCACGTACAGTCGAAACGAATGCTGCTGTAAACGCTGCTGAAAAGCTTCGTCGATCGCGTCGGCGCAAAGTATGGTCAACGTTGGCGGATTGGAGCGACTGGCCAACGTACGTGTACTTGATTGTCGCTGTCGTTCTTTTCGGTGTTATTCCTGTCTATACCTATCGAGTGCATCGACATGCTCAGATGCTAACCGATGTAATCGACTCTATTGCGGCTGGTGATCCTGATATCCGACTTGTACTGGACCTCGTTCAAAGTGATCCGACAGATTCATGGGAAATCATCCCTATTGAACAAGCCACAACTGCACAGACGGCTGATCTTGAAGGCGTTGAAATACTTTCCCACAGCCGAATCGTTGATCTTCGAGAAGGATCTCTTTCATCCGAACTGATTGGCGACTTTACAAAAATCCGATTGCGTGATCGCCTACGATTACGATTTCTCGAAGAAACGAAGCCAAGAAAGCTTATTTTTCATACGGCGTTACCCCTTCAGAATGTTGAGTACCGCCGCCCCGCTGATCAACCACCCCTTGTTGTACGTGAGATTCCACTCGACACAGACATTGGTATTCCTCTTGGTCAACAATCTAAAGCAATAAAAAAGTATGAACTCGAGTTTGACCTTTCAAAAATACCTTTTGATCAAACTGTAACGCTAGAGCTTGCCTCAATCATCGACTTCATGAAACTCGATCCTGGACGCATGCCATTGGTCCTTACATATAACCCAGACCTTCTTACTGTGTGGATGCTTTTTTCTGAATCTCATCCTTATCGGTCCTATCGCCTCATGGGATATCCCATAGGCATGCCAGAGTCCGCCAAACCAATGAATACCCGCTACACAATCGACCATCCATACGGCCAGTTGATCGGCTGGTCATTGATTAATCCAAAATCTGATATGGTCTATGAATGCCGTTGGACCACTGAATGACCTACTGTCTGCCTCACGGAAAGTGTCACTTAGAGACCACAAAATTCTTTGCACACTTTAGCCGGATCAGGGAATTGACCGGTGTTGGATCAAGCTACCAAGACGTCTCAAACTCAAGCATATGCCTCCGATAGCATGTTTAGGAGAAACAGCATGTTCTTTTCAAGAATTGCAACAATCGTACGCTTCAGCTTCTTCATTCTTTTGGGGTCCTATACACCCAACGTCTTTCCATCTGATATCCCAGAGGTCATGTTTATTCTTGATTCCTCAGGCAGCATGTCAGAGACCATTGGCCGTCAGAAGAAAATAGATCTTGCAAAGAAAGTCATGCATGACATTGTTCCAGCAATTCCGACTGACGTAGCTGTTGGACTCACCGTGTATGGACACCGTCGTTCTGGTGATTGCTCCGATATCGAGACAATGGTGACACCAATGACAGGTGATCGAGGCGTGATTCTAAGTCACGTCAATACAATGAAACCTGTTGGCAAAACCCCCCTTGCCAAGTCTGTGTTGCACGTTGCAGCGGGCATTAAGCTTAAGGATGCAGAAACGACTATCGTACTCGTGAGTGATGGCATCGATACGTGTGGAGATGATCCGTGCAAGGTAGTCAGGGACCTCAAAAAAAGTGGCATCCACTTCGTTCTTCATACCGTTGGGTTAGACGTTAATGAAAAAGCTTCAAAGCAACTGCAGTGCATGGCAGAAGAAGGCAACGGTCAATACTTTGCTGCAGGAGATGCAAAAACATTTCTTGACGCGCTAAAAACGGTAACTGTTGAAGTTGCAGGGAAGGCGGAAGCAGCCAAAGCAGAATTCATTCAAGCGGGAAGTGGACTCGGCAAACTTCGTTTAGTCATGCCAGAAAACTCAGAAAAAAGCCTTCAAAAGGTCCAGGTCATTCAAGCAAAGGACGGAAAGGTCATCAAAGACATCGAACCCGTGAAAGCTGACTCGTTGCACCCATTGCTGAGTGGGACATACTCTCTGCGCACTAGCTTCAAGCAACCAAACTTTGGTAAGCCCACAGAAACAGCACTCGGTGAATTTACAATCTCAAAGGGTGACACTCGTGAAATCATGCTTGGAAGTATCTCATTGAACGTACCAGCGGAGATTGTTAAATCTCGCTGGGAAACCGGACTCAACATTAAGAAGGTTGTTGTTGTTCATGCGGGCACAATGCTGCCTGTCGCCACTGTTCATGACAATAAAAATGGATTTTATAACTTCAAGCCAAAACCAGTATTGGCCGGCACCTACGACGTGCTGTTCGAGTATGACTCAATTGAACCATCCATGACTGCTGTAGCGACTAATATTCTTGTGACAGAAGGAAAAGACACGAACGTTAGTCTTACTACGGGTATTCGCATGACCGGAAACCTCGACGAAGTTCTCGGCTGGGATCTTACACCCTGCGACAAGCCAACAGATGCCGCAGCCGAAGATGGTTTGCAACCAACCGTAGTGCCACCTGCAGTGAGCGTCAGGACAAAAACCGGAATCAGTGGGAAACGTTATCTCGTCGGGTGCACCTATCTTGTGCCAGCAGGTACGTACAATCTGCATGTCTTTATCAATGGTATGGCTGACGCATTGCCACTGGCTGAGAATCTGACTATCGAAGACGGAAAAATCCTTGAGTTCGATACAGGCTTGTAGGCACTCAAGCTACCATTGATTCATAAAAAGAGGCTGTTTTCTCTTGGAAAACAGCCTCTTCGTCGAGTGCCCCGTCTAGGACTCGAACCTAGAACCCTCTGATTAAGAGTCAGATGCTCTAACCAATTGAGCTAACGGGGCTCAGAACAAGTTTCTACCCGCAGATTTGTCCATCCACAAGGGGCGTACATTGAGGCTTTTGTTGAGAGCGGATACATTTCCAGCAATCAACATGGTGGTTTTGCATTTGTTTGGAAACTCTGGAGGATGCGTTCATGGGCAGATTTAGTGGGATGAAGGGTTTAGTTCTTGGCGTCGCCAATGATCACTCAATTGCTTGGTCGATTGCGAAACAAATCCTCGACGACGGTGGTGAGGTCGGCTTTTCTCACCTCCCTGATAAGCCCGACGACACTCGTCAACGTAATAGAAGGCGCGTAGCTCAGCTCACCGACCCAGAGCCCAATGCAAAATTCCTTGTTCCCATGGACGTATCCAGTGATGAGCAAATTGAGTCTGTCATGAACCGAGCACGGGATGAGTTTGGCTCGCTTGATTTTCTTGTTCATTCCATTGCGTATGCACCCATGGAAGACCTTAAGGGTGACACCACAAACTGTAGCCGAACAGGATTCCGCACCGCCATGGAGACAAGTGCGTATAGTCTTTTGGCGGTCGGTAGATTAGCCCGTGATATTCTTTCAAAAGATTCATCCATTCTTACTCTCACCTATTATGGCGGGGAGAAGGTTGTTCCCGGCTACAATATTATGGGGGTATGTAAAGCAACACTCGACACCTGCGTAAAATACATGGCCTTCGATTTAGGTCCTGCTGGTGTGCGAGTCAATGCGATCAGTGCGGGACCATTGCGTACACTTGCCGGACGTGGCGCCGGAGTCGAAGAAATGCTTGGCATGTATGAGCATATGTCACCCATGGGCAGAAATATTACTCACGATGAAGTTGGAAAATCAGGTGCCTTTCTTCTCTCCCGTGATGCCCTTGGTATTACTGGTGAAATTATGCATGTTGACGCAGGCTACAATATCATGGGCTCGCCTGGCCGACTTCTTGATCTGATTCAAGATCAAGTCGAATAGCTTTTTCTTGGGTCTTGATTCTCAATGAGTTCTCATGGCATCTACTCAGATAGCCGTTGCTGTTGTCATCATGAACAACCATGTTTTGGTTGGCCAACGAAGTAGTCACGCACGTGATGCAGCGGGGTTACACGAGTTTCCCGGGGGAAAAATAGAGCAACACGAGGCTCCAGAAGAAGCTGCTAGACGTGAATGTTTAGAAGAGGCCGGCATCGCAATCAGTGTACAGAGCACACTCGGCCACGTGCCTTCTTTTTCAAGCCAGGGTGAAATCGATATCTTCTTTTTTTTGGCAAAACCAACGGATGTCTTGCAGGTACCACACACACCTTTCCTCTATCACACAATACAATCACTCAATAAAGAGAATTTTCCTGCAGCGAATGCACGTATTATTGATTGGCTGCACAATAATTATGGTGGGTCATAGCCACCCTTGTTCCAAGGATGACATCGACAAATACGACACACACCTCGCCAACATCCCCTAAACGCACCATATTTCTTTAGTGCCTGTTGAAAATAGGTACTACATGTTGGCTGAAAACGACAGTGACGCCCCATAATTGGGCTGAGGGTGTGTTTGTACATATGCACACAACCAGTAAGAGCCAACACCAGCATGTGGTCAATTGCTCGAGCACATCGTGCTAATAGAATTTTCGTAGATTTCACTTTGAATTACGAGTGCTCCAAGCGATCAATGACACGTGCCGCCAACTTTAGGACCAAACGCTTTGTTCGATTCAGTGCCATGGCACCCGATTGGGGCAGGCCAGACCGAACAACAATGATAAAGTCAAAATGAGGATTTAGTTCTCCCTGCACCCGACGAAATGCTTCTCGAAGATGCCGCTTCCATCGATTCCTCACAACCGCTCCACCTATCTTCTTTGACACGGATAAACCAAGTCGTGGGCGTTGATCCGGGAGTTGGTCATGTTTCGCAGCGTATATCACAAACGGCCCACTCGCTGATGAATTTCGCGCAGCATAGACGCGAGCAAAATCCACAGCGTGGATGAGCCTTGCTGCACGGGGGAAATCATTTCTTGCAACCATCACCACTGAAGATGTGCCCTGACAGAACCTGCTGCACTCGATTCAGCAGCCTTCACCGCCTCCAAAAGTTTCTTTCGAGCTGAAGCATCTTCACCAGACGGTAGCATAATTTGGACTTCAGCAATCAAATCCCCCTTCGCACCATTACTGTGATGAACACCCATACCAGCTGCACGTAGTTTCTTCCCACTGTTTGTACCGGGTGGAATGGTAAGCACAATGGTTCCCCAAGGAGTCGGTACATCCACCTTACCTCCCTCGATCGCCTCCAAAAGCGATATCGGAACAATCAGTTCTAGGGTATCTCCAAAACGCTGGAACACTGCATGAGCTTTGACATGCACCTCGAGCAGTAAATCACCCGCTGGTCCACCCCCCGTTCCCGCAAGCCCCTGACCACGGAGTCGCATTCGAGCTCCATTCGGCAGACCTTGAGGAATCGTAACGCTAATGGTTTCAATCTTTCCCCCACGATCAATGCGAACATCAGTTTTTCCACCATCAATAGAAAGCTGAAAGGAAATGCTTGTCGTCACCGTAATATCCTCGCCCCTCCGCTTTGCAGAACGACGATGTCCACCACCCCCTTGTCTTCTACCAAAAATATCTCCAAAACCTCCACCCCCGAAAAGGCTTTCTAAATCAATCTCACTTCCACCACCCTGATAGGGACTTCCACCACCCCAACCACCACCAGCAGG
>CAXFJI010000196.1:0-5520 GCA_964003275.1 uncultured Planctomycetaceae bacterium | reverse complement strand
CGGGATATTCCGGCAGCGCAGCAACCATATGAATTCACCCGTGAACGAGAGCGACCGGAATTACGGGCGCCGCAATCGGCGGGCCCCGCTCGACCAGATTTTGCGTTTATGCAGATGTTTCCTGCGACCAGACATGTCACCTACCCGGAGGTGACAAAATTTCCACCAGAATCCAATGACCATGTGGCAGCTCACGCAACCGTGCCAGCACGATACCTTTCTTCAGATCAGTGCATGATGTGTCACAGTGGCGCAAATAGTAAGCATGCGTACGGCCCAATCATGTTTCTGGAGACAGAACGTGGAGGGATGAATGTTTCACCGTATGGAGAGTGGCGCTGGTCACCAATGGGTTTGGCGGGTCGAGATCCAATCTTCCATGCTCAGTTAGAAAGTGAACTCTCCAAACTGAAGAAAGAGTTGCCTCACGAGAAGGCCAGCATGTTGTCTGATCAAATTGTGAACACGTGTCTTCGGTGTCATGGTGCCATGGGGAAACGTCAGTATGACCATGATCAGGGAGTTGGGCATGAATATTGGCATTCAGAAGCAAATTTTCGTCGTGAGTGGTTTCAGATCGCAGATCAAAACCATCCGCACCATAATTACGGAGCGCTTGCTCGTGATGGAATCAGCTGTACGGTCTGCCACGGGATGGTTGAAGAATACAAGGATCTTGGTGATTTTCTGGCTCACTCAATCACTGGTCAATATAAGAGTGGGCCTGCGCATGAAATATATGGTCCTTTCAAAGATGTTGTGACGACTCCAATGAAAGTGACGCTTGGCGCTGCACCAAAGGCGAGTGCTTTTTTGCAATCGTCACGTATGTGTGCAAGTTGCCATGTCATCAATTTGCCTGTCCTTGATTGGCCGCTCAACGACCCTCCCGAAATTGCAGAGGCTCCTCCCGTAGATGCCATACAGCAGTTATTGGCGTCAGAGAAAAATCCTCACTTGCAGGGATTTCTTCATCGTATTGAACAGGCAACGTATTTAGAGTGGCTGAATAGCCAGTACCAGGATGAATTTGGTGCAACGGCGGAATCACGAAGTTGTCAGGATTGTCATATGCCAAAAGGGTATGAAAGCCCGGATGGAACAATCACGATCGATCAGATTCAAACAAAAATTGCAGTTCTTCAAGATCAGGAATATCCAGAGGCAGATCATCGTATTCCCACAAAAGATCATACCGTACGTTTTCGTGAAGAAGGGTATCGCAGGCATACATTTCAAGGGGCTAACGTGTACCTCATGGAATTATTTCGTCAGTTCAATGATGTACTTGGCGTTCGGCTAAAAGACTATGAAACAGGTGTCGAGGGGATCCATTTCGCCATCGATAACTATGTGCAGAACACGCAAAAAAATACAGCAACGCTTGAGTTGATCAATGTAGAAACCGCCGGTCAGGTCATAGCGGCAGATGTGAAAGTTACGAATCTTACCGGTCATAGGCTTCCGAGTGGGGTTGGTTTTCGGCGATTGTGGATCGAGTTGCTTCTCATTGACGGTACAACTGGAAGGGATCGAATTATCTGGGCCTCTGGGATGACAAATGGTGCGGGAGTCATTCTCGGTGGAGATGGGAAGGTTTTGCCAAGTGAGTTTTTTGATACTGTTGAGACACCTCAAGGGCAACAACAGGCATATCAGCCTCATCGGAGGACGATTACCGCTCAGGATCAGGTGCAGATTTATGAAGAGCTCACGCAAGATGCGCAAGGTAAGTTTACAACAAGCTTTCTCTATCGAGCACACGACGTAAAAGACAATCGTCTTCTTCCAAAGGGGTGGTCGCCGAACGGGCCAAGTCCGGCAATGCCGTCTGCTTTTGTACAAGCTACTCACCCACATGGCGTGGGAGATGATCCGCAGTATCAGGATGGGAAGGGGAGCGATATTGTCAGTTATCGGATAACGGTGCCAGACTGTTTTGATTGTCGTTCTCTCAAAGTGCAGGCGACACTTTATTCACAGGCGTGGGCTCCATACTACCTTCGCGATCGATTTACAGACATTCCAGATGGGCCCGATGGTGATGCACGGCGAAGGCTCTTCTATCTGACATCACACCTGAAGACAGATGGAACAGTTATTGAAGGATGGAAATTGAAGATAGCATCCGATGAGGCAGCGATCACGGAAGATCATCAGACGGATGAGATTCCGGATAAACGGTGCAGCTAGCCATGCGGCAAGAATCGCAGCTGCCGGCGAGACAAGGAGACTCATTTAATGGTCATTCATCAGATGCTTGGGATTGCAAGCTGGAACCCGTGCGTAACGGACATTATCCATCTCGCAAATGTTCTGTATCTTCTTTCGTATCTCGTCAGGGATATTCTTTGGCTCCGCGTGCTGTCGGTTATGGCAGGGCTCTGTCTCATGCCATATTACTGCCATTGCGGTGAGCACCCACTGTGGGCACCCATTTCATGGAATGCGCTCTTTACCGCCGTCAATGTCTTTCAGATCGTGGTGCTCGTTGGAGAGAGGTGGCCACGAACCTTAAGGGGCCCTGAGAAAAAACTGTATGAAAAAGTCTTTCCCGAACTAAAACCTGGTGAATTTGTGAAACTTTTGCGTATGAGTGAACGCATGGAGGTCGCTGCAGGAACCATGCTCGTGGAGCAGGGGGCAGATGTCCAAGATATGCTTTTGCTGACAGAAGGAGAACTCGAAGTCCGTGTGAATGGCGATTCCGTTGTGAGTATTCAGCCAGGGCAATTTATTGGGGAAATGAGTTTCATCACTGGTGACAAGGCTTCTGCTGATGTCATTGCTGTCGTTCCCTCAGTTGTTGTGCGTTGTTCTCAGGAAAGCCTGAAGCGATTGCTCGAAAATAAACCAGGCATGGCCATCAAGATACAGGCGGCACTTGGTCGAGATGTTGTGGCAAAGTTGCGCAACCAAAGTGGTCGTGTGAATGACCCTGAAAGACATTGAGAAAGATCGTTCTACGAACAAAAGATCACATGGGTGTTCTTTTTTTCAGGAGAAGCCAATCGGGCTACAGTGAAAACCAGAAGAGCATTGCCGAGATTCCAACGATCACAGCTGGAACAAGCCAAAACTTTTGCCAGGCTGTTGTGGCTACCTCATTACCGTCGTCATCTGTCTGAGTCATTGTGAAGTGTTCATTCAGCCATCCGGCTCCGAGAGAACCAAGAAACATCCCAAGTCCATACACAAGGAATCCATAGAGTTGCTGGGCTGTGGCGGTGAGCCCCTCGGGGGAAATCCGGTCTGCATTGATAAAGCCAGCTGCAAAAAAGAAGTCAAAGCAGATGCCATGGATCGCAACCCCCATAAGAATCAGTGCGAGTGGTCGGCCAATGGAAAAGAAGATAAACCGGAGAGCCCATGCTGAGATTCCAGCCATCAATACGTAGTTCATGTTCTTGTTGTCAGAGCCAAGAAACCACGGCAAGGAAAGCATAAAGAAAATCTCAATCCATTGACCAATGGTCATGACGGGTCCAACCGTTCGTCCCGAGATTCCAGATTTCTCTACAAACAATGCTGCGAATGCAAAGTAGAGCCCCATCGCCATGGCAGCTACGAACGTAACGCCAAAAAATATGGGGTTTGTCCTAAGCATTTCGATGGAGCCGGCAAGAATGGATTGTTGGGCTTGCCCAGCTGCTTCAGCGACGGCAGCTGGTGGGGTTGCGGGCAGGGTGAATGCAAACGCCCCCAAGACAATTGAAAGGACTGCAGCCAAGACCATCGGCCGGGCATTAACCGGCTCTCCTTTTTTGAGGATGAGCGTGTGGGACAGTCCGGCAACAATCCAACCGAGTGTTCCAAAGACTCGAATCCATGGAAAACCTTCGGATGCTTTCCCACCAAATATGTCAGCATTGTGGGAAAAGACAATGGAATTCACCAAGCTGAGGGTTGGTGAAAAAATAATGGCATAACACAAGGCAAGCCAAAAGAACCCCCAGGCTTTTTGTGTACGGGCCATCATAAACAGAAGTATCCCTCCCAGCACGTGGGACACCCCAATGAGTACCTCCGTATTGAAGTACTTATCTGCGAGTACGGCCATAAACAGCGGAGCGATCATCGATCCAATCGGCATCGTACTGTAGATCCGTCCGATTTCAGTACGTGAAAATCCACGCGCGTTGAGCATGTTGCCCAGCACGACAAACCATGCGCCCCAGACAGCAAACTCAAGAAAATGGAGAAGGCAGAATCGCCAGTGAGTTGTTGCAAACCCAAAAAAGTCTGACACAGCACCAAGGAAGTTCATTTCAGCTTGTGCAAGCACAGTCAAAGATGCGATTTCCATGGGGTGAGCCTCTCATTGCAGTGTGAGTATGGTTGGACAGTAGCATCGTTGCATGGTTACGTGATGCCGCAGGTCGTCACAAGCATTTCAATCCTTAACTCCCCGCACGATGAAGCTACAAGGATAGGTTGCTTGATAGTTGTTCTGCAAGGAGCATGCAAATGGTAGTCAGAAACGGCAGTTCTGGCGGTTCTCAGGGTGCATCTTTGTGAAGACTTTTTTCCAGAGATGTGATGGTCCTTCGTGAAGTGGTTGACTATCGCATCGTGTAGGCCTCTTGGAAATATCTGACGAATGAATCAGGAAGAACGTCCGGTTTCATTTTCAATCAGTTCCAGGGCCCTTTGAACATGGCCCGAGGCGGTGAAGGAAGAATTAAACGACATTTTCAAAATACCATGGCGATCGATGACGTATGTCACTCGCCCTGGAAGAAAGCCAAGGAGTTTGGGGACACCAAAAAGTTTCCTGAGATGTCCATCGCGGTCACTAATGATTGGAAAAGGCAGTGTATGTTTTTCAGCGAATGCTTTATGGCTTGCAGGAGTATCAGCACTCACTCCTATCACCTCTGCTCCTGCGTCAACAAACTGCTGGTAGGCATCACGGAAGCTGCATGCTTCTTGTGTGCACAGTGGTGTGTTGTCTTTGGGGTAGAAAAAAATTACGAGTGATGTTTTGCCGACATAGTCAGACGCATCAAAGGTTGTTCCATCCCCAAGAGGGGCTTTGAATAACGGAACGGAATCACCTACGGCAAGTTTTGGCAAGGTGCCTTCTCCAGAAAATCGAAGCCATATGAAAACACTTACCAAGAGCATCGCAGCGATACTGGTAAGAAGAATAGGTCTGCATTTGGACGTGATGCATGTCTTTTGAGCAATCATAGCGTTACCGTCACATAAATATAGTAGTCATCGCCTAGCATCGTGGCTGTGCAGAGTACTTTTTGCTGTATTCCTCAAGTCAAACGGTTGCTACAAGTTTTCACAATAGATATCTGATTGCTCGTTTGTTGGGTGCGTTTTTCTCCATTAGATGCGATGGCTCATGACACGAAACCGAGTGGGATTGCTCTTGCTGTTGCTCATGTTCAATCGGGTTATGTTTGGAGGAGATCCAGAACGGATTGCCTTGCTCCCACCGATTGAATTCAATCTTGAAGAGGATATCTTTTCGAATGAACCGTTGTCGGATATCGATCGATCTGCAAC
>CAXFJI010000195.1:0-5546 GCA_964003275.1 uncultured Planctomycetaceae bacterium | reverse complement strand
CAAACGTTCCAATTGAGATTCTTCGTATCCAGCGTGATGGACATGATGAACCGTACCATACAGAAAAAAGAGAGATGGGTGCTGTGGAGCGGATCTACATTGGACGGAAGTCTCATCGCCTAGACCCTGGTGCATATACCTACGTGATTACATACGCGACATCACAGGTTCGTTTCTATGATGATCATGATGAAGTCTATTGGAATGTTACAGGGCATGCCTGGGAGTTTCCGATTGACCGAGCAACCGCAAGCGTTGTCCTCCCAGCTCAGATGCCTGTTGATTCGGTGAAAGCAGAGGCGTATGTCGGGCCATTAGGGTCAAAAAATCAGCGAAATATTCAATGTACCGTTGACCCTCAAAGTCCCCGTGTTGAATTCAAGACGACACAACCCCTTCAGACGCAAGAAGGAGTGACGATTGTTGTTCAGTTTGCCAAAGGATTTGTAGACGAGCCAACAGTCTTGAGTCGAGTGTTTGATGATGGATATATCCTGCGAATGTTTCTGGCGCTCGTGCTTGTGACGGGTTATTTTTCATTGACATGGTGGTTTGTTGGTCGCGATCCAGCAACTGGTGTTGTCATTCCCGAATTTGCCCCTCCCAATAATCTTAGTCCCGGTGCGGTGAGATTCATTGACAGGATGGGTTTTGACAAGGAGTGTTTTTCAACGGCTATTCTTTCGCTCGCAAGTCAAGGATCACTTGATATTCGTGAAGTCAATCAGAAATATACATTGTCCCGAAAAGTCAATGATGTTGCAGGTGCCTCTTTAGGTGAAAAGAAGGTGTTTCGAGACTTACTCGGTCCCCGATCAGAAATTACGATCGATAAGGCGCACCACAAAGTGTTTTCAAAAGCAATTGAATCCTTGAAAAAATCGCTCATGAAAGAATTTGAGGGCGACTTGTTTCGCGTCAATCGCATGTGGTTTTTTTTCGGAGTCATTCTTTCGATTTTTTCTGTTAATGCAGTCGTTTTTTTCGATGGCTGGTCAAATGCCACAGGGAAGGCTGCTTTCATTTTGTTATGGCTCTCTATCTGGTCTACCGTTGTGGCCGTATTAATTCATGCTTTGATTCGTTCATGGTGGGGTGTCTTTATTGGAGGAGGTGTGGGCGGTATTGTTAAGGCTTCTGTGCTGACGCTCTTTTCCATTCCTTTTGTGACAGGTGAGTTCGTGGCAATTGTTTTTCTTGCCACGGAAACATCGCTCTGGATTATCCCTCTCTTGCTAGGGATCATCGGAGTGAATGTCCTGTTTTATGAATTGATTAAGGCACCTACAGGAAAAGGGCGCGCTATCATGGATCGTATTGATGGATTTCGTATGTATCTGTCGACGGCAGAAAAGGATCGTCTCGAGCAAATGACTTCCAACAGTCAAGACGGAACGCCTCCTGAGCAAACGCTTGCTACATTTGAGCGATTCTTACCCTACGCTGTGGCTCTTGGTGTGGCCAATCAGTGGGCGGAACAGTTCCAGGATCTTGTTTCAGCTGCAAGTGCCAATCCAGGTGCTGAGAGTCACTATCAACCCTCGTGGTATCACGGACAGTCATGGTCTCCAGCAAGTATGGGTGCCATGGCAGCTGGCATTGGCTCCGCTATGACGAGTGCCGTTGCCGCTGCCGCCACAAGCCCAAGTTCATCGAGTGGTGGTGGTGGTGGTGGATTCTCAGGAGGTGGCGGCGGCGGTGGTGGTGGTGGTGGTTGGTAACTCTGTATGTTTCATTCACCGATATCGTTGGAAAAATGTCTAACGATTGTCTTCATCAATAACTCGAGCGACCTCAGTCGCAGGAGTTACGTGAGACGTCGTTTCCTCAAGAGAGTCTTCGGTGTCGCGTCCAGATGGTTTCCGTGAGCCTACTTCAGTAAACTCAACCATTGGTCCCAAGGCTCGTACAGCCCGGCCGACGGCCGGCTCAAGAAGCATGACCTCAACCACAAATCGTTGTAGTTGACCGACTGTGCCAGACGCCCCAGCGAGCATCTCAGCCAGATCAGTAAGACGTACAAGGGCTGCATCTGCTGCACGAACATCAACGGACGACTCTGCGAGGCGGTTTTCAAGCGTGATCAGTCGTTCGGCGTGTTCCATAGCGCTCGTTGTGGTTTCAGATTGTGTTTGCAGTATTGTTGAAAGGTCAGCGAGTTGTTGGGCTGCGGGAAGTGCAGTGCGACCAACTGAGACGGCACGATTTGCAACAGCATCAACCTGATTGAGTGTGGCTTCTGCAGCTGAGAGTGTTTCCCCCTGTCGTGCCATACTTCTGTGGAAGTCGTCCATTCTCCCAAGAATTGAATGTGCTGAAGCAAGGCGATCAGCATCGGCACCAAGTCGATCCGCTAGTGCCTCGATGCGCTCGATTGTCGACTCAGCTGTTGCAAGGCGTGTTGACTGGTTTTCAAGTCGAGTCAGAAGTGAATTTGCCTTATCAACGCCAGTCCGAGATGCATTGAGGGCGTTGACTGTGGTGGCAAGGCTCGCAACGTGTTTTTCCAAATTGGCAATCTGGGAACGTGCTGGCAAAACAACTCCAACATAGGAGATCGCCAACACCACAAGTCCGCCAAGAAACGAAGATTTCCATTCTATTCGTGATGAACCTGAGGAATCACCATATGGCATAACGCTACCCTCCTTTGGAAAACAGTGTCAGTTGCCGACAGGTATGCCTATAATTTTCCTTGCCGGCATTCTTTTCCTAGATCGGCGTAACTTCGGGATCGCTACAGTTTCACGTGTGAGAATTCAGCATGGTAAGGTTGTAGAGGTCATTCCGGCTTGAGGATAAGAGATTGATGTACTGATAGGAGTTTTCACCATGAAAAAAGTTCTTTCTGTTGTCTGTGCAGTAAGCATGTCTATGGTTTTGCTGGGAACGACCTACGCTCAGCGAGATGCTGGGGCAAAAGCGCGAGGAGACTTTTTCTTCTATGCCCGTAGTGGACATTCTCATATGAGTGCTGCTCATGCTCATGCAAGCCACTATCACAGTTATTTGAGTCAAGCGAAAACCGTTTCACCACAGATTGCTCACCTGACTCATGCTACGGTGACTCACCACTTGGATCTTGCTGAAAAGCATTCTGCTGCCATGCGTGAGCACTTGGCAACTGAAAAAAATACTGAAGCGACAGAGATGCTCAACAATGTGGATAAACATTTGTCATCGGCACGCGAACACTACAAAAATGCCTTGTCAGTTGTGAAAGAACCACCAGCAGAACCCAAAAAGGTGCAAGTGCACATCACCAAAATGCAAAATGCACTGCAGAAAGCTATCGATCAACATGAGAAACTGCAGTCAACGTACGGGGGTGCAGATCCGAATGAAAACAAAAAGTAGGGGACCTTCGAGCAGTGATGAGTTAAGTCATCAAGACATGCCCAGCATTTGAGAATGTGGACTATGATAAAAACGGAGAGGACGGGATTCGAACCCGTGGACCAGCTTTTGACCGGTCACGTCTTTAGCAAAGACGCGCATTCGACCACTCTGCCACCTCTCCTCAAGAGCCATTTCCCCCGGCATTGGAGAAACGCAGCAGTTGGTATTTTGAACGTTCCTAGTCAGTCACGCAAGGAGGCTACTCCTCACAGGAGCTTTCTCAATCCAATCAGGAAAAGTTTGGCAATCGCGGTACTTGGAATACTCTTATTCTCAAATAACCGTATTCTACGAGCAGACGTCATTTCCGCTCAGGATGAGATGGCTGCTGTCGCCACAATCTCAGCATCGGATGCTGGTCGCCATATTGCCGCCTTGGCGGATGATGCATTTGAAGGACGGGAAGCTGGAACACGTGGTGGACGTGCTGCTGGAGCCTACATTGTCGATAATATTGATCGGTTGTCGCTTGAGCCTGCTGGTGACGCAGGAAGTTTTTATCAGTCGTTTGGCCGAATGAGAAACATTCTTGCTCTTGTTCCGGGCAGTGATCCAGCTGTTGCTGACGAGTTGGTTATATTGAGTGGGCATTATGATCATGTTGGTTACGGTAAAAAAAGTAACAGCTATGGTCCGTTCGGTCTTGTGCATAATGGTGCTGATGACAATGCTTCGGGGGTGGCCGGCATCCTGGAAATTGCTGAGGCCATTCAGTCACTGCCTACTCCTCCGCGGCGATCGGTGTTGTTAGCGTTTTGGGATGGCGAAGAAAAGGGATTACTTGGCTCAAAACATTTCCTGAAGAATCGGCCGGATCCACTTGGAACATATCAAATCGTATTCTGTATTAATCTGGATATGATTGGTCGTCTTCGAAATGACAGGCTTGAGGTGTTTGGCAGTCGTACCGCCGAAGGCATGCGTTCACTTTGCTCTGTGGCAAATAATTATAAAGCTACAAAAGCCCTCGAGCTTATCTACAACTGGAAGATTAGTGCAGACTCGGATCATTACCCTTTTATTAAGAAAAAGATTCCAACACTTATGTTTCACACGGGGCTGCATGATAATTATCATCGCCCGAGTGATGACGTCCATCTTGTTAATCTCATCGGTCTTGAGCCAGTCGCTCAATTTACATTGAGGACGTTATTGAAAGTCGCACATAATCCAGAGGATATAAAGCCTTTTCGGGAAGCATGTCGCCAGGAATCGGAAGCAAAGAGGAGAAAGCTTGAGTCTCGGGCAGTGTCAGGAAAGAAAGCTCGTTGGGGAATTGGTACACGTGGCGATCAGGCTGAACCACATGTTCCAGTCATCGTGCGGGTTGAACCGGGATCTCCTGCAGACCGTGGAGGATTAAAAGTTGCAGATCGGCTTGTCAGGATTGAAAACAAAACACTCGTCGACCAGAGCGATATGGTCAGCCGATTCGGCCAACTGACCGGTGAGGTTGAGCTGACAATAGAACGACGTGGAAAAATTATGAAAATAATAATGAAGGAAGATGACAATTTAAATTGAAGCGAAGTCGTTTCTAAAAGTCATCTTCATCTTCATCTTCCCAGTCATCGTCTTCGTCTTCCCACTCTTCACCAGCGTCGTCGTCCTCTTCGTTTTCATCTTCATCTTCGTCTTCGACTTCTTCCCACTCCTCATCTTCTTCGAAGTCACCTTCTTCACCATCGTCTTCTTCGAAGTCATCATCATCTTCTTCTTCAAAGTCATCGTCTTCATCACCGAAGTCATCATCATCATCGTCGTAGGAAGAGAAAATCGAAGGACTGGCAGGCATACAACGATCGCTTGAATCCTCGAACAGAACTGCGGTAGCCAAGAGCTCGGGGAGTTCACTCCAGGAGAACACGTCGGCAGACAGAATGTCTTGATGCCCTCTCGGATCCAAAGCAAGCGTCACGGTAAACCTCCTAAAATAAAGTTGTGGTCATGCAAAACGTAGCTTGAAATATATTGTTTTGAATGAACGTAAACAAATGAGAATCAAACAAGTCCAATGAGAATTCCAGATCATTCTTTGTATTATTACGTCTGAATATGATTTGATGCTAGCGATAATCAGTGACGCCAGATTTTTCATAATTCGTACAACGTCGTAATACTGAGGCAAGAGTTTGCCCCCCCAAGCC
>CAXFJI010000194.1:0-5548 GCA_964003275.1 uncultured Planctomycetaceae bacterium | reverse complement strand
CAGGGACAACAAGTGGAAATTGTTCAACCATAACAATCCCGAAACAGCAGTTTTCAAATCGTCAGGTATAACGTGAAATGTTTTTGATTCGCTGGGCACTTGAAAACAGATTTGTTGTCTTATCAATCACGCTAGGGCTCATCTTTCTTGGAACCGCTGTTGTTCCAAGCATCCCGACAGATGTCTTGCCAGATTTCAAGACCCCGGTTGTTGTAAGTTTCTTTTCCTATCCAGGACTTCCAACCCTTGACATGGAAAAAAGCGTTACGTCGCGTGTTGAGCGAGCACTGACGTTAGCGGGCGGCCTTGATAAACAAGAGTCACGAACGCTCCCGGGGGCAAGTGTGTTGAAAATCACCTTTCAACCGGGAACCAATCCTTCATCAGCAATGAATGACATTGTCAACCTTGAAGCAAGTGACATGTTTCATCTTCCCCCAGGCATCGAACACCCATTCACTCTCCGCAGCGAACCTGCAAATCTGCCAGTTGTTCTCGCTGCCATTTCTGGTGATGGACTTGATGAAACCGTACTCTACAAGATTGGCTATTATGCTGTTCGGAATAAAATGGGTGGTCTGAAGGGCGTACAGATCCCTCACCCATTCGGCGGCCGATTCCGTCAAATGATGGTGTATGTTGATCCAGCTCGCCTGCAGGCCCACGATCTTACCCTTACAGACATCGTGGAGGCCGTTCGAAATAGCAACCTTGTGCTAGGAAGTGGAACACTACGACTTGGCGAAACGGACTACCAAGTCCATGCTGTCAACACACTACCCGGCGAAGACGAAATAAACGCGATTCCCATTGCGGTGCGAGACGGTCACCCAATTTTCTTACGTGACATCGGAGAGGCACGTGACGATGCTGCCATCCAAACCAATATCGTTCGCGTCAATGGTGAACGGAGTGTGTATTGCCCACTCCTCCGCGAACCCGGCAGCAATACGATCGCTGTTGTGGATCGCATTCGCGAAGGTATTGCAGAAGAAATCCCACGCATGAAAGCACGGGGTGAAATTCCTGAAGCCGCACATGTCACGCTTGTCAACGATCAGTCGAATTATATTCGTGATGCGATTGGAAACCTCCAGCGGCAGGTGCTTCTTGGCGCATTACTTGTAGGAGTTGTTGTTCTTGTTTTCCTTAAACGATTATTACCAACAATCGCCATTCTTATTTTATTGCCATCATCAATGCTCGCAGGAATTCTTGCGCTTCACTTTTCTGGCATGTCGATCAATGTCATGACACTTGGAGGGCTTGCATTGGCTGTTGGCACGGTGGTCGATGCAGGAATTGTTGTCGTGGAAAATATTATTCGGCATCTTGATCGGGGAGAAACACCTCAGCAAGCCGCAAGAAAAGGCACTGAAGAAGTTGCCTCACCTGTTCTCGCAGGAACCATCACAACCTTAGCAATATTTTTACCGGCTCTTTTTCTTTCTGGCATGGTTCGCTACCTCTTTGAGCCTCTTGCACTCTCTGCAGCCGTATCCATAGGAGCATCCTACGTTTTTGCCATGACACTGGTGCCGTCTTTCTGTGCAAAATTCTTCACGAACCGTTCTGCTGATACACGTTCAGAAAAAGCAAACAACACCTCGCGTCTCGAGTCACGTTCCGATCAGCATGGTACATCCGCGCTATCACGACCGTGGCAAACAATCATCCTCGTTACTGCTGTTGCATTCATCTGCTGCATATTCCTTCCATCTATTGGAACGGAGTTATTTCCAAATGTTGATGATGGAGTATTTGAAGTTCGAATACGAACACTTCCTGGCACACGAATTGAAAAGACTGAAGCACTCGTTGAAGAGATTGAACATGTTATTCAAGAAACAATTCCACAACACGAGTTACGTACCATCCTGGCAAACATCGGCTTGCCAGTTGGAAAAGGCGCTGGCTTTTCAACAATCCTCAGCCCGAATTCTGGACCAGACTCGGCGTTTTTAGTGGTCACGCTCAAGAACGACGTCAACCGACCATCAACAGCATCGTATGTACAAACACTCCGGCGTGAACTTCATCAACGGTTTCCACGTGAGCAGTTTCTTTTCCGTCAGGGTGGAATTATTCAGGCAGCCCTGAATGAAGGATCCCCGGTACCTATCACAATTCAGGTGGCTGCTGGCAACCTGAGTACTGCTCGTGAATTTGCAGAAAAAGTTGTAACAACAGTACGACGTGTTCCTGGAGCTGTTGACGTCCAGATTGCCCAAGCCCTTGATTACCCACAACTTGATGTGGAAGTTGACCGAACGCGTGCATCATTCATGGGCTTAAGTCAGCGAGATGTTGCTGAAAATATTCTTACCGCGCTCGGCTCAAGCGTTGGATATGCGCCAGCAATCTGGGTTGACCCAACAAGTGGGATCGATTTCTTTCTTGGAGTCCAGTATGAGACCAATGAAGCTGAAAATCTTGATGCCATGCGAAATCTTCCTCTTGCGGTGAATACGCCAAATGGCCCGCAAAACATCCCCCTTTCAAATCTGGCAAAAATACGACGAGTCAATATTCCAGGTGAAATTGCTCACTACAACATCTCTCGTGTCTATGACGTCTACGTCAATGTCGAAGGGAGGGATGTTGGATCCGTCGCTGCTGACGTCGAGAAAGCAATTGACACACTCGAACCTCCTGATGGCGTGAACACGACCTTGCGTGGCCCAGTTGTCACCATGCAAAAAGGAACGGCTGTCATTGGATGGGGGTTCACTGTTGCAACTCTTCTGGTCTATCTTGTCATGCTGGCACAATTTCGCTCCTTTACAGATCCCCTTATCATCATGCTTGCTGTCCCGCTCGGACTTGCAGGTGTTATCGCTGTTCTATTTCTGACAGGGACAACATTCAATATCCAGTCGTTACTGGGGACGCTGATGATGATTGGCATTGTGGTCAATAACAGTATTCTTCTTGTTGATCTCGCAAATACCAATCTCCAAAACGGCCTAACGCCTCGCGACGCCATAGCACATGCTTCACGATTACGCCTGCGTCCCATCTTGATGACGTCACTGACACTACTCGCGTCAATGACACCTCTTTGCTTTCGACTGGTGCCTGGCACCGAGGCAATGATTCCTCTTGCCCGTGCTTTAGTCGGTGGCATGGCGGTCTCGACATTTCTCACACTCTTTCTTGTGCCAAGCGTGTGGCTTCTGATCAAAAGCCCCAAGCGCTCTGTCGCCTGATACACATACGCACAAGAGTGTTGGAATGCCTTCGATTGAGCATGGAGCTTCGTCCGATCATGGATCCATGCCATCTAACAACGCACAGGCACGCGAGAGATTCCCCGCCACGATTGCAGATACTGCCTTATCTAAAACGCCATCACCCGTTCTACCTAAACGACGAAGGCGGAGAATTCTTTCTGGGAGCTGCCAATATTGTTCAGTCATACGAAGACTCATGCGCGATGAGGGATGCCATGCATCCCTAAGCACTTCAAGGTCTCGAAAACTAAACTCCTTACTGGGTTCAATCTGTGTCCCCTCGCCCCAATCATTCCATGTTGCAATTTGAATAATTGCCGGCGCTCCTTTGAGTGCCATCGCAAGAGTCTGACGAAAGGTTTCTCCATTGGAATCAGGGATGATCCCATAACTCTCTCGGATATTGGCTTCTTCATACGTATCGTGAAATCTGGGAAAGACAACGGGGATGAACGCTTTCCATTGGGATGATTCACGGGTGAATGTGCGTTGCTTTGTAAGACCATCTTTTGGAGTCGGCCAATCAAACCCACCCTGTGCTCCTGAACGACAATAATCTTGGCTGAAATAGGAAAGAGAGAATGGAAGTTTCGAAAGGCATTCGCTCCACTCGCTATCAGTCAGACCAGCATGACCAAACGAAAGAAGAATCGGTTTTTGGTTATATTTTCCATAACTTGGTGATTGAAACCAATACTTTCCAAGCCATTCAATTTCCTTTCTTACATGGCTTACTTTTTCAGCTGGACGCAACTGCCCTGCATCTACGAGCGAGGCACTTGTATGATCTTCGTAGCAGATAACAAAGGTCATGCCGAGTCTCTCGCATTGCTTGAGTAATTGTGTTGTGTTGTGGTGAAGTTCTGGATAGTCGTGTAGATCTGTGAGACCATACCAATCCACAATCACTCCCTGAATACCCGCCATCCTCATCAGCAAGAGGTGGTATTCAAGGACATGCGTATCAGAAGAATCGTAGGGCCCAATGCGCGGATAGTACTGAGAGGCTATGGAACGCCTCTCATCCGTCATCTGGTCTGGATCAAAATGCCCCATGGTCCAATGCCATCCCCACTGGCGATCAGGAGGGCAAGCAGAAAACCAAGGCATGTAATGTGCGAGGAGCACAGGCTCCCTACGGGCGCCTTCTTGCACGGGCACTTCGTCGGCGCACGAGCCTGATGACATACTCATGCATAACAGGACGACCACACAAAAAGTCCATACAACCATACAGACACTTATAGTGTTCCTCTGCATCACCATTCTTTATCCCCAACCGGTGACATCCTCATGAATTCCAGCCCACTGTTTCCTGTATGTTTATGTACGATAGCCACAAGAGCGAAGATCAACAATTGTACGAACGAAGCGTGGCAACTATGTTGTACCAATTCAATGATTCTCCATCACCAATGACTGGTCTGGTCTTTTCCAGAAGTATGTTTTGGGAGGATGATTGGCATTGTGCATGACCGTGCTTATCGAATGGAAAAATGGATGGTTACCTTTCTTCGTTTATTCGCATTCTCTGTTCTGGGATTTCTCCTTCTTCGCACACCCGTATGGGGAGCCGACACCAAAATCTATGACCTTGTGATTTATGGCCCCACCAGTGCGGGGATTGCAGCTGCTGTTCAGGCTCAACGCATGAATCTCAATGTTGTTGTTGTCGGTCCAGATAAACATCTCGGTGGACTGAGTGCAGCAGGGTTGGGATGGACAGACAGTGGCAACAAAGCTGTGATTGGTGGTATCGCCCTTGAGTTTTATCAGCACATATATCGCCATTACAAACAACCAGATGCATGGCGTTGGCAAAAGCGTGATGACTACGGGAATCGTGCGCAGGGTACTCCCACAAGCAATGGGAGTGGTCCAGCAATGTGGGTCTTTGAACCACACGTTGCAGAGCAGATATTTGAAGAATTTGTCAGCACACACAATATCCCTGTATATCGCAACGAATGGCTCGACCGATCATCAACTGGCGTGACCATGCAACGTGGCCATATCATGGCCATCACAATGCTGTCAGGCAAGGTTTTTAGGGGAAGGATGTTTATTGACGCAACCTATGAGGGCGACCTCATGGCTGCCGCAGGAGTGACATACACCGTAGGGAGAGAAGGCAATGAACAATACAATGAATCCCTCAACGGCGTTCAGACTCACAATGCACGGTCCCACCAGTTCAAAAACAACGTAAGCGCTTACGTGGTACCAGGTGACTCAACAAGTGGCCTCCTGCCACGTGTCCATGATGATTCTCCTGGCATAGAAGGCTCTGGAGATCACCGACTGCAGGCATACAA
>CAXFJI010000193.1:0-5591 GCA_964003275.1 uncultured Planctomycetaceae bacterium | reverse complement strand
CATGTCAGCCAGAGTGTCGAGCGATTCATCTCGGCCCAACCGGGCGAGACCTAATGCTGCATTGAATCGGACGTCATCGTTGTCATCTGTATTGAGCTGTATCAGTCGTTCCTCTGCCGTTTCGCCACCTACGACGCCCAACGTAAAAGCACAAGCACCCCGCAGAGCATCATTCTCTGACAGTGAAGACTCAATAACAGCACTTACGATGTCTGCATGGACATCGATTTCTTCATCCGTCTTTTTGAGATTCGCATCAAGAACCGCAAGTGCCTCAACCGCTGCTCGGGCTGTCTCTGGATCACTGATGCGTTGCGCTTGTGTGACAAGAGGTGAAGCAGCACTTGGAATAACAAACTCACCGAGCGCTCGGCAGAGGTACAGCCTTAGCGTCTGGGATTGTTCGCCTGACCGCCCACTTTCAACCTCTTCTGAAAGTATGTTCCCTAATTCCAATGCCAATGACTCATCATTTTTGAGACTCGTTCCACGGGGACCACGAAGTTCATTGGCAAGGTTCAAAGCAGCCTGCCAACGGCCCTCATTACTTCTACGGAGTGTACGAACATACGACTGGGGATCATTTCCAAGATGAGCAAGCCAATGGAATGCTAACCAAACACATACAATGATAGATACAATGATGGCTGGAACCAGAAACAATTGGACGAGGAATCCAGCACTCGGTGGCTCAACTGGTGGAAGATTTTCATTTTGTGGCATCTCTGTATTCATACCAAGAAGTGTAGAATGCCGTAGGTTTGAGTCAACGATCACAGAATGCACATTGGGTTTATCTCTTATTCACCATGCCAAAAAAAGAAACTGTCTGGCTGAATGTCCAACTTCCTACGACTGAAGAACAACTCGCCCTCGACGAAGTGCTCCTTGATCAAAGCCATACTGGCCATTTCCAGGGGGTCATGGTTCGAGCGTGGATGCCAACAGAACCAGCTGTCATCCTAGGATCTTCGAGTTGTCTGGAAGAGGAAGTGGATAGCCAAGCCTGCAAAGATACTGGGACACGCATTCTTCGAAGGCCCAGTGGTGGAGCAACTGTTGTCATCGGCCCTGGCTGTTTGATGTGGTCTGTTGTCACACACCATCCCCTCACGACCCCCGGAATCAAGGAAATCCACTCATCAATACTCGATCCACTTTCGAGAGCTCTATCAAAACGATCACGACATCCGGTAATACGCCGCGGTTTGAGTGACTTGGCGATTCATGCTTCCGAGGGCGAACGAAAGGTTTCGGGAAATTCACTCCGAGTACGAAAACACAGCGTGCTGTACCATGGCACACTCCTAGATACATTTGACATCTCACTTATTTCAAGAGTCTTAAGACACCCTCCTCGTGAGCCTGACTATCGCAAACATCGCTCCCACCAAGCCTTCTTGAGTAATCTCGACATAGGACGAGGTACCTTAATTGATGCACTTCAAGAAGCATTTGAGGTGGATCACATGGCAACAAAGTTCCCACGCCATGAAGTTTCACAGCTGGTAAAAAATCGGTATGCAAACCCGTCGTGGATTTACCGTCTTTAGGGAAATGCCTTGCAAACATGCAGCCTGCGAAGACAAGGCAAAATGGCGAAACAATACCGGCAGTATGGGTAGGAGAGATTACCAATATCAACGTGATTCGATCATTTCTTTCTGGTCGATTCTCCTTTTTGGCGGACGGATGGGGCGTCAGAAATATTCTGACAAAACAGCCTTTCGCGAAAGGCAAATCGTCGGTACGTTTCTGCCCCGTTCGACAGGAAGTCGTTCGTTCGATGCAACAGGAGGTTGCCTGCCATGCGTATGCACATGCACGCTGAGGATGTTCGCGATTTAGTCACCCGACATTTTATCGATCTCGGGGCAGATGCGATTGATGTAGCCGATGTTCAAGAGAATATTCGTATCGATCAGGGTCGATGCGTAGCTCGTTGCTATCGGGTTACTGAGATGTTTGCTATGTGGCTTATCGATGTTGGTGTCCTGCAGTTCTATGATGCTGATGGAGATATGCTTCAAACCGTCAATCTATTCACTGAACTCCAGCCTCATCGAGCTGCTGCCTAGTGAATCAAAACTATTCGGGTGGGACATTATTCTAAGGATCATGCGCTAGGGGAGCGCGCTGATGACAATCGCTGTTCATACAATACCTCAACTCTCAATTGTCATTCCGGTGACAGTTGATTCCTCTCATCTTGAAGACACTCTGGTCAGTGTCTTAGAGAATCGACCCGAACATTCTGAAATTATCGTCGTCTTATCAAAACCATACTCTGATCCATGGAATATTCGTGACGAGGTTCGATTTGTACAAGCCCCATCTGATGCATCACATGTTTCCTGTATCAATGTTGGAATTGCCGCGAGCGAGTCGCCCTTAATTCATGTTCTTTCAGCCGGTTGGCGGGCCACTCCAGGTTGGTCCGACAAGCCCATCACTCGACTCGCATCTGGACGGGTTGGTGCCATTGCACCGGTCGTCAAAAGCAAAAAAGAATTTATTTCAACAGGCATACGTTTTGGAGCTGGTGGTCGCAGGCAACTTCATGCTGTGAAACCAATGTCTCCACACCTGGAGGTCGGTTTTTGGAGAGCAGATATTCTTGAAAAGGTTGGGCGTGGATTTACGGTAGCATGCGGTGATGAATATGCAGACGCCGACATGGCAGTCTCCCTCAACCGCATGCAGTGCCCTGTCGAAGTGGAATTTTCCTCACACGTGGAATGTATAAAATCACAAAAGCGATCAAATGCTTTTTTGTCAGGCTTGCATTCGGAACGCCTCTTCTGGCGTTCACTTGCTGGAGGATCGCTCCTGAGTGACTTACCGATGCATGCATATGAAATACTTCGTCACACCTTGTGTCGAGCGCCTCTTGGCTCCATTCCAGCAATTACAGGTCGGTTGGTGGGACTTCTTCAATTTGGTTCCTATCGACAACGGCATGAACAATTGAAATTTTTCATGTCCATGACAGAACACACTGATAAAGACACGATTCGTTTTGATAGGCCACACGATCTTCTCAATCCATCAAAGCAAACATCGACTCCCATTTCCCGTGATACTTCCAAGCTTCTTCGGCGATCAGCATAAAGATGCACTGACGCCTGCAACGCTCACACACGCTTGTTAGAATCAAATCTCTGCTCCCGTAGCTCAATTGGATAGAGCGTCAGCCTCCGGAGCTGAAGGTTACAGGTTCGATCCCTGTCGGGAGTATTTTCTTGAAACTATTGATGCTGGTTGCATAATGAAGTTGTTCCTCATGGAATATTAACGTCGCTGCATACCACGGGGCCTCCGATCAAATGGAAAACAGGATTAATACGATGGTTCGTTGTCTTTGTAATGCCTTTGTTCTTCTTGCCTGCGTACATAACGTTGCACCTGTCATCACAGCGGCCTCTGCCTCTGAGTCACCGAATGTCATTATTTTGTTTGTTGATGATCAAGGATATTATGACCTTGGCTGTTATGGCGCGACAGAAGTCAAAACACCTCGGATCGATGCCATGGCACGTGAAGGCATGCTGTTGACCGATTACTACGCAGCGGCGCCGATATGCAGTCCTTCACGAGCCGGCTTACTGACGGGTTGTTATCCCCGTCGTGTTGGGAACCACATCTGGGTGCATCGCGCTGATTCAACCACCGGCATTCATCCCGATGAACTAACGCTTGCGGAACTCTTTCAGGAAAATGGTTATGCCACTGCGTGTATTGGCAAATGGCATCTCGGTTTTGCCGATCCATTTCTTCCAGCGAACCAGGGCTTTGATGAATACTTTGGGCTGCTTCACAACCTAGATCCGGTTGAAGTGGTCTACTTCGGTGACCAAGGCGTACCACTCTTACGAAACAATACGATTGTCAAACAGCCGGCCGATCCATCAGAGCTGACACAGGGGTATACCGATGAAGCAATTACGTTTATTGAGAAGAATAAAGATCACCCATTCTTTCTCTATCTTCCGCACACGATGCTTCATAAACCACTCGGTGTGAGTGAGCCATTTCGAGGAAGTTCAAATTGGGGAGAGTATGGGGATGCCATTCAGGAACTCGATGCCAATGTTGGCCGCATCTTTGATGCACTCAAAAGACTTGAGATTGATGACAAGACAATTGTTGTGTACGCCTCTGATAATGGTCGCGGGCCAGGTCGATCGCCTGAACAGAAGATGCAAGGACGAAAGCTTTCGACCTATGAATGTGGAATTCGAGTTCCGGCTATTGCTTGGGGGCCAGGTGTTGGCCTCCAAGCGGGAAAGCGTTCGGCTGCGGTTGTTCGAGCAATGGACTGGTATCCGACCCTTGCAACGCTTGCTGGCATCTCTGTTCCAGAAGGCCACGTCATCGATGGCCGGGATATTACGTCTCTGCTCACGGGTGATACGTCGTTCGTCCCAGCTGCGGGGCTAAGAAAAACATTGAATGCAGCCGTACCCTTGCGTAGACGATGGGAGCCACCCAAAGAATGGTCTCTACTGATCAAAAGGCATGAGTTCAACGATGCATTCTTTTATCATGGCAGTGAGGGTGAACTTGCTGCTGTGCGATGGAGGAAATGGAAGCTCCACCTCTCTCCGTCATTGCAGCTTTACGACCTCGCCAGTGATCCGGGAGAGAGAACGCCTGTTCGGAATGCCGACATTGCACGCAAGCTCCGCGGAATGGCCATTCTGTTTCAGGAAGAAATGCGAACTGATGCCCGACCGGCAGGTGCCGTGAACAAGCCGGCTACCAATGAAAATACAACCATTTCAAAATCGATACGTGACAGTCTCAATGCTATTCGCGGTGTCACCTATGCACAGTATGGTGAGCGAACACTTGAGATGGATATCTACCGACCGCAAGATGCTTGGGGTCGGTTGCCTGCGATCATCTGCATTCATGGAGGCGGCTGGGCAAAGGGAAACCGCGAGAGTCATGGAACAATAGCTCAGGCAATCGCAAATCGGGGATATGTTACTGCAACGATCTCCTATCGGCTGAGTGGTGAAGCTGCGTTTCCCGCGCAGATCCATGACTGCAAAGCTGCGGTTCGGTTTCTACGATCGCATGCAGATGACTATGGCATTGACGCAGACTCTATCGGTGCCATTGGTCTTTCTGCGGGCGGGCACCTCACAGCGTTGCTTGCAACATCTGGTGGTGTCGCAGCACTTGAGGGTAGTGGTGGCAATTCACAGGCAAGCAGTATTATCCAGGCGGCCATGCCCATGGGTGCCCAAACAGACTTTCTTTCAGAACGTACTCGAACGGTCTCCGCATCTGAACCAAAAGGGCTCATCTGGCAACAGTTTCTTGGTGGCACACAGGAAGAATGTCCTGCGGTATACGCAGCCGCTTCTCCACTGACACATCTTGATCAGGCAGATCCTCCATGCTGGTTTATCGCTGGTGAAGACGATGATCCGAGCACTCATGCCGACGTGTTTCGTGACCAGATGAAAAAACACGGCGTAGCCTCAGGGCTCACTGTCATCAAGAACGCTCCGCACGGCTTTCTTGGGAAGCAGATCTGGTTTGACCAGATGGTGGACAACGCTGATCAGTTTTTCAAGGAT
>CAXFJI010000192.1:0-5631 GCA_964003275.1 uncultured Planctomycetaceae bacterium | reverse complement strand
GCACTTGAGGAAATTGTTGGTGAAATCGCTGATGAGCACGATGAAGCTTTCGAAGATGGTATTCGATTCGTCTCGGATACGATTTGTGAGGTCTTTGGTAGCTTGCGTATTGACTATCTCAACGAACGATGCAAAACACAACTGCCCGAAAACGCTGACTATGAAACAGTCGGGGGATTTGTATTTCATGAGTTTGGAAAAATACCGCACGTTGGTGATAAATTATCTACCCATGGAGTATCTCTCGAGGTCCTTGCTGCAACACGTCGAAGAATAGATCTCATACGAATCGAAAAACTCCCGGAAGCAAAACAACATGGTGGCTGAAAAGGTAGATGCCATCGTGATCCGAGCTTCTCCATTCGGTGAAACTAGTTGTGTAGCCACGCTCTTTACCCGAGAATGTGGCAAAGTGCGGGGTCTGGCAAAAGGAGCGTGGCGTCCAAAGAGTGGTTTCGACGCCGCCCTTGACCTGCTTTCAACCTGTCAGGTACTCGTTATCCGAAAATTCTCGTCCGGTCTCGATGTGCTGACAGAAGCCACGCTAGAGAACCGATTTCGAGTAGGCAGCCGATCTGCGTTTCATGGAGGACTGTACATTGCTGAACTGCTCGACGCTTTCACTGCCGATGCCGATCCACAACCTGACCTTTTTGATGCCGCCCATGAAACAATTCGTGCTCTTTCAAGCCCGCGTCCAGTTATGGACATTCGTGATTACGATTCATCATGTCATCACAAGGCAGATGATGTCCTATGTGCGACAGTGCTTCATTTTGAAGTCCAACTGCTGCGCATGGTTGGCCATGCTCCATCGATTTTTCAATGCGCAGAGTGTCAAAGTGAACTCAGTGAAAAAGGACGGATACCATTCGGAATGCTTGATGGCGGTGCCCTGTGTCCCACCTGTAGACGAGGCAAACGATCTGTCATCTCTGTCTCTCGGGATGCGATGGTCTCCCTCAGAACATTGGCGCAAGCAAAAGAAGGATGGCCTCAACGTCCATTACCAACAGCTTCTGGAGGTGAACTGCGAGCCATTATGAACACCTATTTAGCTCATCTTGTTGGTCGACGCCTTCGCACTGCCCGCTGGTTGGCAGTAGCCATACTCCTCGTTACAACCTCTCTCCTGAGTGGTTGCGCGACACTTCAAATTCCAAAGTTTCCTTGGTCAAGTACTGATGCAGCTGCTCAGGGCGAAGAAGATCAGTTGGCTGAAGAACTCGGAGATGATGCTGAATCTGATGTCCTTTCATCAGAATTTGTAGCGGCTTCAGCAGACGCCACGTTTGACTTCATGAAAGGCGAAAACATCCAGAAGCGCTGGAAAAAAATGACAGGGCGAAGTCCAAGTGAGAGTGTTGGCGAAAAAGCCCTTGCTGAGGGAGATGCACTTTTCCGACAAGGTTCCTATACAAAGGCTATTTCCTTTTACAAAAAAGCAATAGACCGTTGGCCAGACTCAGCTATTGAAGAAGATGCGATGTGGCAACTGGCCGAATGCCTTTTCTTTACTGACCAATATCCGAAAGCAGAAGATGCGTATTCAGAACTCGTCAAGAAATACGCCAATACTCGTTACCTTGACCGTGTCGCCCAACGGCAGTTTCTCATCGGTCAATATTGGATAGCCATCGACAAAGAGTTTCATTATCCAGTCCTCATTCCAAATTTGGTAGACAAGAGCCGACCACTCTTTGATACCCCTGGTCGAGCATTGAAGGCATTTGAACATGTCCGACTTAATGATCCCCGTGGTGATCTTGCTGACGACAGTATTATGGCAACGGCAAATGCTTATTTCATTGCCCGGGAGTGGCTCGACGCCGACTATTTTTATGAACTCCTTCGAACTGAGTACCCTGACAGTGATTTCATGCTTCAGGCATATCTTTTTGGATTACAATCAAAACTTCAGGCCTATCAAGGACCTGCATACGAAGGAGGTGCACTTGACCAAGCTGAACTCCTCGCTGATCAAGTCCTCGTGCAGTTTCCTGATCAACTCTCTGTAGAGGATCAAGAACGTATCATTCGATCACAAGCAGAGATTGCAGCGCAACAGGCTGCTCGCCATTGGCATCGAGCTGAATTTTATAATAAAGGACGCCACTACTCTTCAGCTCGAATTTACTATGCAATGATTGCTCGAGATTATCCAAAGACCATGTTAGCGCGACGCGCTCGAAATCAACTTCAAGAAATCGAAGGCCTTGAAGATGTTTCAGACAATCCTCTTCCAATGCTCACTCAAATCCTGAATCCTGACTCTCTTCAGGAAGCAGAACTTGACGCCATGGCAGAGTCAGAGGAACGAATAGCTCATCAAGAACGTCCTGCTTCGGAACAAGACAAAGAGACTCGCTAAATAAACACTGTCTCACATTTTGCACGAACAACTGTTACTCATGCTGGTGTATCCATTTCGATGCTGCCTTGTCTATGCATCACTCTCCGTACTGATCACGGGGTGTGTTGGTTACCGGTTTGGAAACAATACCTTATATGCACCAAATGTACGAACAATATACGTCCCCGTATTCCAGACAGATAGCTTTCGAACGACACCCAATATTGATCTTGGTGAAAGACTCACAGAAGCGGTCTGTAAGGAGATTGAAAAACGCACCCCATTTAAGGTTGTCGGTACTGCTGCCAATGCAGACAGTGTGCTGACTGGCCGCATTGTCGCTGACACCAAAAGAGTTGTTGTAGAGAGCCCAACGGATCAGTCACGACAGGTAGAAATGAATATGCAAGCATTGGTCACATGGGCTGATCGCGGCGGAGCAGTGCTTTCTACTGGCTCTGTACCGATGCCTGCAGCAAGTGTTGATGTTGGTCAAGCAGCAATGCTTGTTCCAGAATATGGTCGCTCTGTTGTAAGCACCCAACAAGAAGGCATTCAGCGTATGGCTCGTCAAATAGTGGGTCTCATGGAAGAACCGTGGTGATGCCTACGGATTCTGATAGCATACATTCTCACTTGATGAAAACGAGCTCAAGCGAGTCCTGCAACCATCCAAGTCTTTATACTTTTAATGCTACAAAGTAACTCTAATTAAACTAATGGCATTTCCTGCCCTCCCTCAATCGTGGCAACTGCGATCCCGAAGCCTTGAGTTACCACACCACAACAGCTCTCTACAACGTCCTCTTGTGATGGGAATCGTTAATGTCACACCTGACAGCTTCTCTGATGGAGGCCGTCACACGACTGTGGAGCAAGCAGTTCAACATGGACTCAAACTAGTAGCCGATGGAGCTGATGTACTAGATGTCGGTGGAGAAAGTACGCGACCATACTCGTCACCTGTGCCACTCGATGAAGAACTGCGACGAGTCAATGATGTTGTTCGATGCCTCGCTGCAGAATCTGGTGTACCGGTTTCCGTTGATACCTCCAAGGCTTCAGTTGCAATTCGTGCACTCGAACATGGTGCTGAAATCATTAATGATGTCACGGGCTTGGAGGGCGACCCTGATATGATCTCTGTTGCACGTGAAAGTGGAGCTGGCATCTGTGCCATGCATATGCAGGGAACACCACAGACCATGCAGGATAATCCCTCGTATGATGATGTCGTAGCCGATGTCCATGCGTATCTTTTGGCACGTCGAGATAATCTTGTCAGGCATGGGATTGCCCTCGAAAAAATCTGTCTTGATCCTGGTATCGGTTTTGGCAAAACACACGCCCACAACCGAGAACTGATGGCTCATGCTGAGCGATTTCTCAATCTGGGAACACCGATTCTCATCGGTCATTCTCGCAAGGGTTTTATTGGTAAAACAATCAAAAATGCCCTAGGGAGAAAGGGCACCCAAGATGAAATTGATACTGCGACGGCTCAGGCTGCTTGTGGACTGGCCGCCGCGGGAATTCAGATTGTACGAGTACACGATGTGGGAAGAGTTCGCGCTGCCCTGGCAATGTCTGCTACGATGCAGATATGAAAACACTCACTGACCACTGTCGAAATATTGCCAACCGAGCCCGCCAAGCCTCGATTGAGCTTATCGGGGCTTCTTCAGCCGCTAAAGCCGATTGTCTTCGCACTGCTGCAAGTCAGATTCGGCAGGATACAGAAGCAATACTCGACGCCAACAAACGTGATCTTGCTGCTGCCCCAGATTATGGACTTTCTGATGCAGCGATTGATCGACTCACTCTTGATCATGCACGAATCGAAGGAATAGCCTCCGGAGTTGAAGCAGTAGCTGCTTTACCAGACCCTATCGGTGAAGTATTAGAAGAGTCCTCTCGTCCAAATGGTCTCCTGGTAAAAAAAATTCGTGTTCCTCTTGGTGTTGTTTTTTTTATTTATGAATCTCGCCCGAACGTAACTGCTGATGCCGCCGCTATAGCTCTGGCATCCGGCAACGCAATCATTCTACGTGGTGGGAAAGAAGCAGCCCACTCAAGTGCTCGTATTGTGGAGAGCATGCGCAGTGCCATCAAACAATCTGGCTTACCACTGGACTGTGTTCAACTCGTCGATATTCCCGACCGTGAGGCTGTAGGAAGCTTCCTCGCAATGGACGATCTTATTGATATTGTTATTCCACGAGGAGGTGAGGCTTTGATTCAGCGCGTTTGTGCTGAAGCCAAAATGCCTGTCCTCAAACATTTTTCTGGAAACTGTCATCTTTATGTTGATAAAGATGCCGACCTCAACATGGCACGGTCGATTACTGTCAATGCAAAGTGTCAACGCATGGGAGTTTGCAATGCAGCCGAGTCTCTCATCGTCCACAAGGAGATCTCTGCTGCCTTCCTTCCGGAGTGCTCCAATGAACTTGCAGCCCAGGGAATTGAAATCCGTGCAGATGAATCTGCACGGGTGCTTATACCATCTGCAACCAAGGCCTCAGAGTCCGATTATGCAACTGAATATCTGGGTCCAAAAATCTCTGTCGTTGTCGTTGATTCACTTGATTCTGCAATACGTCATATCAATCAGTATGGCTCACGCCATACTGATGCGATCATCTCCAACAATCAGAACGCCATAGACAGGTTTACTAGTTGTGTTGATACTGCTGCTGTCATGGTGAATACAAGCACCCGATTCAATGACGGCGGAGAACTTGGCCTTGGAGCCGAGATCGGAATATCAACCGACAAGCTTCATGCCCGTGGGCCCTGTGGGATAAAGGAACTCACCACATACAAATACGTTGTCACCGGAACAGGGCAGGTTCGAACATGATGCAGTCTTTTCCAACTGAGTTCAATCCTGCATCATTTTCATTTTCCATCCGAATGAACTCGTTTTCTTTTCCTCTGAAACATCTACTGCATTGTCTACTTTTGGGGAGTGTTTATTTCACAATGTCTTCTTCCTTTGGTGATGAAAAACACGACAATCCCGTTTCAGATCCCTTCATATGGCTTGAAAATGTGACAGGCAAGAGGCCCCTTGATTGGGTTCGCAAGCAGAATGCAAAAAGTGAAAAACAACTCACTGATTCAAGCGCATTCGAAAAACTTGAGCAACGGCTTCTGGGCATTCTGGATTCGAAAGAACGAATCCCGATGATCTCAAAAATCGGGAGATACTTTTATAATTTTTGGCGTGATGCTGACAACCCAAAGGGTATTTGGCGGCGCACATCCATGGAACA
>CAXFJI010000191.1:0-5657 GCA_964003275.1 uncultured Planctomycetaceae bacterium | reverse complement strand
GGAGTGTCAGCAACGTGCACCTCACGAATGCTTTCAATGACCCATGTAATTCGTGCTGGTTGCCAGATGCGATTTATTTCAGGAATGATCTCACGGCGGATATTTGTCTCCGAGATCCACATGTTCATTGAGACTCCTTTCTTCTCCATCGTCGCACCGTGTACAAGGTGGAATCGAATCGGGAGTTGGATAATGTCGGCATCCGCAGGAGAGGCATCAAGGAGGCGCAGAAGATCTTTGTGGTTTCCTTGTGCCAGTGAGAATAAAGGAGAAAGAAAAAAGACGCAGCATGCCAGGAGTCCCCGAAAACGGTGCGTCATTGAAGTGACTTTCATTAGGGATGTTTGACGCGATACGGGCTTTGACGGCACATCATTGGTTGGAGGTTGTATTAAATGCGTTCCGGAGTCGTGCGAGACTCGCTGGTATGGCAGTCTGCGGATCTGCTTTCCCTTCAAATTCGAGTGATATCCATCCCCTGTACTGATGCCGTCGAAGCAATTCAGCAACCCATGGATAGTCAATATCAATCGAGTACCATTTCCCCCCACCGTCGTATGTTTTGGCTTGTACAAGACAACATTGCGGAGCGAGACGTTCCATCTGTTGTTTTGCATCTTCAAGAAAATTGCCAGTATCAAGAGTGACTTGAAGCCAAGGCGAATTGATGGCTTCTACAATGCGCATCACACCCTCAGCAGTTCGACCAAGTCCCCAGTGATTTTCAAGACCAAGGACAACACCACATTGTTCTGCTCGCGGAAGAATTTGCTCGAACGCCGCGATCACCCATTCGAATGCTTCTGCATCAGTGTAGCCTGGGAGGCGAGGTTCAATGCCCTTGTTTGCCATAAGTTCATCAAAGTTTTTTGATGTACCCCAGCGACCAGTATTCACTCGCATAGTTGGGATGCCAAGACGGTATGCCGTATCAATGGAGTTGAGCGTTTTTGCAACATTATCATTTCGTTTGGATTTTTCAGGGTGTACAAATCCTTGATGTGTTGAGAACCCCATGAGTGCTAAACCAAGACTATGGGCTTGCCGCTTCAGTCGCTGTAATCGTGTGTTTGATTGATTGTCTCCCATTTGTACCTGCAGGATTTCTACCCCATCGAAACCCATGTGTGCTGCCTGTTCAATGCAGTCTTCAATAGGTGAAGGTTCTTTTCGAAACTGCCAAAAGGAGTATGTAGAGACGCCAAATTTCAACGAAGAAGTTGGCGATTGAGCCGCCGTTGTCACGGACGGCATGGGAATCGTTATGCCAGCACCTGCAGCAGTTGCCAGCATGTGACGACGTGAAATGGAATGAAGCATGTTGAATTGGTGGGAGTGAGTGATAGGAAAACCCTTCTGTGACACACGAGCACGAATCTATCTCTGTAAACGTGTGAATGCAAACACATCACGATAGGTAGTCATGCTTTTTATTTATTTTTTCCCTTTTTTTTCTTGGGAAATCCTTCAACATTGACTTGAGCCTCTTTGCTTACGCTCGAAAGACGTGTTAATGCAAGTCGAGCAAGGGTTTTCTCAAATTGTTTCTTGAGACTTTGCTCTGATGGTGAAAGGTTTTTCGCATGGAGTACTTCCCCATCATACGCCCCCTGATATCGAGTGAAGGTGGCATTGCTGCCATCTGGTTCAGCAACAAGGGAGTACTGTTTATTGCGAACCATGACAGCACGTGCACGATACCAGATATAGATCCAATCCTTTTGACGTTTCACCGATGTATTTTCGAGGATTGGAAGGATGCTGAGACCATCATTTGAATAGTTTGCCGGGAGGTTCGATCCGGTAACGTCGCAGAGTGTTGGCAGAATATCACTAAACTCAACAAGGTCATCAACAACCCGACCAGGCTGCGTGATACCCGCTGGCCAGTTTGCAATCAAAGGCACGCGGGTTCCACGATCAGTCATCGTTCCCTTCCCTCCAGCAATAGTTGTACCGTTCCACTGGGTGACGATTGGTTTGTCTGTCCCATTATCACCAGTAAAAAGAATAAGCGTATTGTGACGAACACCTGACTGTTCGAGTTGGGAAACAATTTGGCCAATAAGTTTATCGGCGTAGGCAACCATGTCGTGAAAATGCCTTTGTGGGTCGTTGCAGTCTCCTTTATACGTCGTGGAGCCTAGGCGTTGTGGGTCCCAGTCTGTGGAATCTGGTGTTGGATCAAAAGGACAATGTGTAAGGATCATTGGAAAGTAAACCAGAAAAGGTTCAGAGCGATTCTGATTGATAAAATTACAAATGAAGTCCGCACAGATTTGTGGTCCATATTCTCCAGAAACGTAGTCACGTTCTTTGCCATCCACCTCGACTAAGGGATTTACAAAACGTCGGTCATAGGTAACGCCTTGATCTTTTGATCGCCCTGATCGGGTATGTTGCCATAGGCATGATGTGTCGAAACCAAAATGCTGTGGAGAGTCAGATTCCTTTCCAAGTTGCCATTTGCCTGCAATGCACGTTTTATATCCAGAGCGTTTGAGTTGGTGGGCAAAGGTTGTTTGCCCACGATCCAGGTGTCCAAACCGGACATAGTTTCTGACGTTGTACTGCCCCGTCATAATTTTCACCCGTGACGGTGTGCAGATAGGATTTGAAAAACCGTTGGTAAAGCGGATCCCATTTTTTGCAAGAGCATCAATGTGTGGAGATTGATTTGACTCACTGCCATTGCCCGAGATGGCTTCAAACCCCATGTCATCTGCCATAATGAGGACAACGTTCGGTTTGTTTGCAGGAGCTGCAATCACAGGGAGTGATGGTGGCAAAAAGATCATGATTCCCAAAAAAGCAGTACCCAGTCGAATGGAAAAAGTTTTATTCATAGGGGGTATCCTTTCATCAAGATCTCTCAATGTCATTCGGTTGAGGATGAATCAACCTGGTTGTTTGTGTGAAGTCATCCCAGCGTGAGAGGAGTTGTTGTCTGTACATCATGCCGTTTTGCGTTGCGTTTTCTTTATTCAGCGAATTCAGAACGTTTTCACAGTGATTTGTTTTCTTGTGTGCTTTTCATCCATCCATATCCTCGCGGAATTGAGGTGTGGTCTTTCGATGTTTGTGGAATCTCGGCAAGTGGCGCGAGTGTTTTTTCCCATGACGCATGCTTCTTGGCTAACTGAGTCACAAGATTGGGATGCTCTGCTGCAACATCATTTTCTTCACGTGGATCTGTTTCAAGATTGAATAGTTGCCAGTGGTCCTGTTCATATTTCCGATAGAGTCGCCATTCCTTCCATCGGACAGCAATGAGATGTCTACGAACGGCATCTCCCGGTTCATTGTTGAGCCAAAAAAGATACTCGTGAGTGGGCACCTGTTTTGGATCATTGACACATGCAACCAAATCAACCCCGTCGCAGTGAGGAGGAATAGGATGTCCGGTCCGAGCTGCAATGGTGGAATAAAAGTCGAAATTTGCGATAAGACCATCGTAGTGAATGCCTTGTGGAATTGTCCCAGGCATCGAAATGATGGAGGGTACTCGAACCCATCCTTCCTTCTGCGTTCCTTCTCCTTTACCTCCCGTATATGGCGTTGAGGTTCCACCCTCACCACCATTGGCACCGTTATCACTCGAAAAGATGATAAGCGTATTGTCACGTAAACCATGTTTTTCCAAGACTGCGATGAGTTTTCCAACCTGATCGTCGACCGAGACAATGGCTCCTGCTAACTTACGACGAGTGCCCTTTGCTGTGGTCCGTTTCATCAGTCGCTCAGGAACCTCGGCACTCGGAGAGTGCACGGCTTCGGGGGACCAATAGAGAAAAAATGGCTGATCCCTGTTTCGGTCGATGAAATCAACCATTGAGTCGCCATCGTAATCCGTTAGCCATGCCATCTCACCATCCCGATTGGTATAGAAGTATTTTGATTTGCCGTCCGTTTTCTTGAGTGCTTTTTGAATACCTTGAGGGAGATCGTTGAGTGATTTTTCTGAGTAATGTGCTCCAGGTGGTTTTTTTGCAACCTCTTTAAATCCTGACTGCAGCGGCCCCTGCTGCTTTGTTCCAATGTCCCACTTGCCAATTTGTCCGGTAACATAACCAAGAGTGCTCATAAATCTGGCCAGTGTCGGGCGATCTTCCGGAATTGGAAGTCCACGTGACATGCCATATTTTCCAAACCGTTGAGCATATTGACCCATCATAAGACTGCAACGACTCGGACAGCATGGTGGGTTGGTTATGTGTGATGCGGTAAATCGGACGCCCTCATCTGCGAGTCGATCAATATGAGGTGTTGGAATGTCCTGACAGCCATAGCATCCAACATCTCCATATCCGAGATCATCGATATAAACAAGAACAACGTTTGGCAATTCCCGGCCGTTGCTAGTTGTTGGCAAGGTGAATCCCATGAAGAACATTGATCCAACACTGCAGAAAAAAACAGATACCAATCGCTTCATCGAAGATCTCCCTATGGCCATTCGTGAGTCCCAGAGTTCATAGACACGGATCGTACCATGTTATGAGCGACATGTATGGGGTGCTCTGAGTGGTTTGGTTGCTTGACGGATAACCAATACCAGCAGCAAGGGGATTCCAGTGCTTAAGAGTAGGGCAGATGTTGTACTCGTGGGGGCGTTTTGTGATCGGCACAGTCAGTCACCGGAAGAGTTTTTGCGTTGTTTGTGCGTGTGCCGAGGCATGGTGTCGAGGCTCTGCAATGACACTTCTAGCACAACAAAAAAATGCTTTGTTGAACTTTTGTTCTATGGAATTCGTAGAACAAATCAGATTTCAGCCAAAGGCACTCAATGGGAATGGGAGGGGTGGAAAATGCGACATCAACTCCGTACTGTCCTTCGTTCAGAATTACTCGAAGTACGAAAAATGCTGGCAGCCGTTGGTATGACCAATGGAGATTTTTCGGAGGGTCTTACGGGATGGACGGTACAGAATACGGAAGCTGCACAAGTTGAGATTATCCAGGCGGATAACCCAGCCGCACTCTTTACACCAACAGATAATGGTACAGCTGAGATCATTCAGCATGTGGCCGTGCACCCAAACACTCGGTATCGTCTTTCTTTTTCACTTGCCCAGACAAGTGGTAGTTATGGTTATGCAGGAGTCCGTGGGCATGCTGGACGTTGGTCAGAAATATCGGTTGGTGAAAATAAACCCGGACGACATTCACTTGAGTTTGCAACGCTTGAAAACATTTCAGATGTCATTGTATTTGTACAAGTGTATCGACAACAGAATACGCCAGTGACCATTGATGATATCTGTCTCGAATTGGCTGATGATCCAATGCCGACTCCAGGTCCGGTGCCACAGCCAATCCCTGCTCCAGAGCCAGAGCCTGGTGTCCCATCAGAACCACCAGCGATACCACCTCCTGCTGAAAACGAATCACTTCTAAGAAACGGTGATTTTGAGGATGCACTGAATGATTGGAGTGATATCAGCAGTGCAGGCGGAAGAGCTCAAGTCATCCCAACGGATGCTGGAAATGCATTGCGGCTTGAACCGAGTGCAGATGGAACTGCTGCGCTTCTCCAACAAGTGAATGTTGAACCGGGAACGAATTATCGACTGTCTTTTTCACTGACAAGCGATGGCGGAAGTTACGGCTATGCTGGTGTTCGAGGCCATGCCGGTCGGTGGTCAGAAATATCGGTA
>CAXFJI010000190.1:0-5660 GCA_964003275.1 uncultured Planctomycetaceae bacterium | reverse complement strand
TCAAATGGTGGAAAATACATCTTGAATGAGGCTGATTTCAACTGACCGTGACCGTATGCCCCGCATTCCTGAAACCAAATAATTCTTCGACGCGTCATGTGGTCGGCTTCACTGCAGTTGAGCACCTGGAGGTATCTTTGATCATCGGTGCATGGTTGCCGTCGCTCTCACACACTCCCCTGTGATACTCACGGGAGCGTAAAACGAAACCGCTGCTCACCGAGTCTGAACAGGCAGTTTCCAGTCAGCATGATTGAACTGATGGAAACCCATACGCCATTGCGGGTTGGCTCGGCAACCATGAGCCAGGAACCATCTGGCATCCGCTTCAGGATTGCATGCGTGTCAGCCACCAGTGGATCATCCAGCTCAATATCTGCCCCACCACCTGTTCGTCCAATGGTCATGGTTTCACTCCGCAATGGGAGTTGGATGGCATCGGGTTTTTCTGAGGCCTCGATCAATACCGGCCAGACAGTCTCAGGAGCAGAAACAGCATCCATCCTGTTGGTGTCTGTTGTCGACACATGCTTCACGCTCGGACGCAATGGATTACGCAGTCGAAATCGTCTGGATCCAATGATCATGACGGAGGTTTCATAAAACACAGATCGCAGACTTCGTACGAACGATCCGTTCACACTCCCAAGATCACACAAGTGCCATTGATAGGCACCCTTCCAGGGAAGTCTACGGATTTCCGCATGCGTCCCGGAAAGCGATGGATCATTTGGCAGCACAAGGTGGCCTGTCGTTCGACCAATACTGAAGGACTCCGTTCGAATCCGATGCTCTTCACCTGTCTCCTGAGAGCCGTCATCCAGCACAGTCAACACAGGCACCGGCGGCCGCAGGACAGGACGAAATTCATGAGAGTCCTCATCCCCAAGCCACGAGAGAATCTGCTTCAGCGGCGGGCCTTCTTCAAGTTCAGGCGCTGCTATGTTTTTCTGCTGGTTTGTGTCGTTCATTGGAAATCTCGTAGGATGCCCCTATTGGAAGTATAGCAGACACACCGGCATTCTCTCTGTTCCTGGTACGTTTTCATCATGTCTCGTCGTCACTGGTACTACAAGAAAAGCGATGGAAAACGGCATGGACCCTATTCATCTCGTCGCATGAAAAAGCTGGCCCGGACAGGGCATATCGAACCAACGGACCGGATCTGGAAAACCGGGAGTGAGACAACAATGCTCGCTGCAGATATGCCGCAACTCTTTACACGAACAGCAACTCATCGAACGTGGTTTCATATCCTGACAACGCTCTCCATCATGGGGCTATTTTTGCTCATCGCTGCTGTCACAAACCCATGGAGCACACTTGCAGACACGGTCAGCGAGTCGGCTCGGACGTGGCTCACGGGCGTCTGTCTTGCAAGCGGGATGGCTGGCCTGGCTGCAGGCGCCATTGGATTTTTTCTGCTCGAAAGCACGTATCGCATGGAGCCTCGAAAAAGCAGCCGAACCAAAGCGACCTAACGTTATTTGGCCGCTGCGAGTTCCGCCTTCTTTCGCTCCTCGACAATTTCCTTTTGGATATTGCCCGGAGTCGCTCGATATTTTGAGAATTCCATGGTAAAGACACCCTGGCCCTGCGTCATACTTCGCAGGTCCGTTGAATACCCAAATGTTTCAGCAAGTGGTACTTCGGCAATGATCGTTGAGATATTTCCCACGGTCTCCGTGGAAACAATCAGGCCACGTCGTTTGTTCAATTCTCCCGTCACTGGCCCCTGAAAATCAGCCGGAACCTCTACCTCCATTTTCATGATCGGCTCAAGCAACACTGGCTTGGTGTTCAGGAAGGCCTCACGGAAACCCGTACGGGCACACACCTGAAACGCCATATCTGATGAGTCAACATCGTGATAGGAACCATCTGAAAGCGTCGCCTTGACTCCCACAATCGGGAAGCCTGCGATAGGCCCCTTTTCAAGGCTTGTGCGAAACCCTTTTTCCACAGATGGAATGTATTCACGAGGAATACGTCCACCCACGATTTTATCAATAAACTCAAACGTCTCTGGCTCATCTTCCGGCAACGGCTCAAGCTTTCCAACGATATGCGCAAACTGACCTGAACCACCCGTCTGCTTCTTGTGCTTGTATTCGTAGTCTGTTGGTCTGGTAGGAGCTTCCCGATAACTGACTTTCGGTGCACCAACTTCTACTTCAACCTTGAACTCACGACGAATCCGCTCGACATAGATATCAAGATGCAATTCACCCATACCGGCAATAACGGTCTCACCGGTCTCGTCGTCAGTTGCGACGCGGAATGTTGGATCCTCTCGCGTAAATCGCTGTAGTGCCTTTCCAAGCCGATCAAGACCATCACGGTTGGTTGGTGTAATCGCCATTTTGATGACGGAGTCTGGCACATACATGCTTTCAAGCGTGCAGTATTTGGGCTCATCGGAATACGTATCACCACTTGCCGTATCGACACCCATGACAGCAACAATATCACCAGCTTCAGCAGTATCCATTTCTTCACGCTTGTCGGCATGCATTCGCACAATACGACTGAAACGCTGCTTCTGACTGGTTCGCTGATTGATATAGGTTTCACCCTTACGAACCGACCCCTGATAGAGTCGCATGAAGGTCAATTGACCATACGGATCATCAACAATCTTGAAGGCCATTGCGACCAAAGGCTTTGTGGGATCTGGCGTCAGATCAATCAGCTCATCTGGGTTATCCCACTTCTTGGCGACAATTTTCCTCTCCACCGGGCTTGGGAGATAGGACACGATGGCATCGAGGAGTGGCTGCACGCCTTTGTTTTTATAGGCAGATCCGCAAAAGACCGGCGTAATGCTCTGATTTTGTACAGCTGACTTCACAACGGCATGAATCTCTTCTTCACTTGGCTCTTCTTCTGAAAGAAGCTTTTCCATCATTGGATCAGAGTACATGGCAAGCGCTTCAAGCATAGCGTGACGCTGCTCCGCAGCATCTTTGGCAAGTGCCTCAGGAATGTCCTCCGTACGAACATTCTCACCATTTGCACCATCAAAATAGATGGCCTTCATGGCAATCAGATCAATAACCCCTTCAAGGTTATCCTCTTTCCCAATTGGCATCTGCAGTGGAACCGCATCACATCCAAGTTTGTCACGCAGTTGCCCAACGACACGCTCAAAGTTTGCACCTGTTCGATCCATCTTGTTGACAAACGCAAGGCGTGGAACCTTATATCGCTGCATCTGGCGATCAACCGTCATCGATTGGCTCTGGACGCCACCAACAGCACACAACACGAGTATTGCACCATCGAGCACTCGAAGACTACGTTCAACTTCGACGGTAAAGTCCACGTGGCCGGGAGTGTCGATAAGGTTGATACCATGATCTTCCCAGGTCACGCTTGTCGCAGCACTGGTGATGGTAATGCCTCGTTCCCTTTCGAGGTCCATGTAATCCATCGTGGCCCCGTCACCACCACCCTTCACTTCTTGAATACGATGGATACGACCAGCGTAGAAGAGGATGCGTTCTGACAGTGTTGTTTTACCGGAGTCAATGTGGGCTGAAATGCCCATGTTGCGAATCTTGGACAGGTCCATGGAACCGAATCACCTCTAAGGCGGGGAAATGGGAATTCTGCCAGGAAGGATAACGAACAGGCAGACATTTGGAATATACTCTTCGAGGGAAAAACAAGACAGATGACTCTTTTTCCCGGCTATTTTTGTAGCTTGTGGACCCTTCCCAGCTTATTCCATCTCCTATGCCACGCGGACGTATTGCTCCTACACCGACCGGCTTGCTTCATGCAGGGCATGCCCAAACCTTTGCAACCGCTGCACAAAACGCCTCTTCTGATGGGCTTGTCATGCGGATCGAGGATCTGGACGGCCCCCGTTGTCGCCCAGCGTTTGTGAAGGCAGCCATCGATGATCTTCACTGGCTTGGGATTGAATGGACAGAAGGGCCAGACATCGGAGGCCCACATTCTCCCTATTGTCAAAGCCAACGAATCGACTGGTATCTGGAAATCTGGAAGCGTCTTGAGGCGGCCGGTGTGATCTATCCAAGCCCTCATTCCCGGAAGGATGTCGCAGACGCTGCCGTGGCCCCTCATGCTGAAGGTGAGATATTTCCTCCGTCGCTCCGTCCTCCATCCTGGGACAGAGCCCATGCACCCGGAACAGTTCCATGGCGATTCAAGGTGCCAGACGGTCAGACAATTAAATTTGAAGATGCACGATGTGGCACGATCACTCGCACGGCAGGTGTTGACTTTGGTGACTTTGTCATCTGGCGTCGTGATGATCTGCCATCATATGAGTTGGCTGTTGTGGCAGATGATTACGCGATGGAGATTCAGGAGGTTGTTCGCGGTGAAGATCTTCTGACAAGCACTGCTCGGCAACTCCTGATCTATGAAGCACTCCACTGGCAACCGCCGACATGGTGCCATACGCCCCTTGTATGTAATGCCCAAGGCCACCGACTTGCAAAACGAGCTGATGGACTTTCCATACGGGAACTGCGACAGGCAGGGATGTCTCCAGACCAGGTACTTGCCATTCGTCAGATACCATAAACGTCCAGAAAATCCCGGTGCACAGACGGTCTGACGGTGTGCCCTATGATCTATCACATTCTGGAAAAAAGACGCGTATACTGTTTGGGAGACATGTTTCCTCAGGATCAATGCCATGCGATTTCAACTTGCCCTCGTTCTCATCGTGCTTTTTTCTCGTGTGACTCTTGCTCAGGAGCCCAACACGCTTTCTGAATCAGAAAAACGTTCAGGCTGGCGACTGATCTTTGATGGCACATCCACAGATGGTTTTCGTAATTATCAACAAGAAACCGTTAGTGATGGGTGGCGAGTGGAAGATGGTGCGCTGGTTCGTGCAGCAAAAGGTGCCGGAGATCTCATCACAAAAGACCAGTTTGAAAACTTTGAACTCCAACTGGACTATCGCATTAGTCCTGGTGGAAACAGTGGCATCATGTTTCACGTGACAGAAGATGGCCAGCGACCTTGGCACAGTGGCCCAGAGATACAGATTCTCGATAATGTTGGTGGACATGAAACACAAAAAGCCGGCTTTTTGTATCAACTCTACCAACCACAGATTCCTGCATGGGTCAAAAAGACTGAAGAAGCGGCAGGACGAACGGTATCAGAACTTGATGCCACACGCCCGGCTGGTGAGTGGAACCATGTCTATCTGCGTGTTGCACCTGACTCTGGAGAGGTCTGCATCAATGGTTTGAACTACTATCGTTTCAAAAAAGGAAGCAAGGATTGGAATGAACGGGTAGCCAAAAGTAAGTTCTCAAAATTCCCCCAATTCGGAAAAGCAACGCGTGGTCATCTGTGTCTCCAGGATCACGGGAATGAGGTTGCGTTCCGCTCGATCAAGATTCGTGAAATTCCTGCAGGCGGTGTCCAAGAGCCCATCGATGGCACGCTAGGTATCAAAGCCGTTCCTGCGTTTCCATCCGCCCAGTGGGAAGGCTGGTCAGCAGAGTCTGCTGACGGCAAACCCGTGCTTCCCCTTCGTCCACTACTTGTGACACATGCACATGATGGATCTGGAAGACGATTCATACTGGATCAAGGTGGCATGATTCATGTCTTTCAACCTGGTGAAAAAGACGGCAAGCTTTTTTTAGACATGCGTCCATCAACAG
>CAXFJI010000189.1:0-5662 GCA_964003275.1 uncultured Planctomycetaceae bacterium | reverse complement strand
ACAACATCCAGACGCTCACCAACATCATCTGAACCACAGGTAGAACCACCAAAAAATGAAAAATGCAGGCACTGATCTGTTCTGGTAAGGCCAGTGGTTGACGGAAAGGAAGAGCCTGTGTAATTCTTGACCATCTGAGGAATATCAACGTCAAGGCATAAACCTGATGAAAAAGTTGTCTTGATGAGAGTGAGGTCCACTAAAGCTATATCAATATCAACCCATACAAATCTTCCTTGGTCGATCTCTTTCGGAATCTGATTCGGGTGAAGTGTTCCTCGAGAACGGTCACGAAAATCTAGATATTCTGCACGGATACCATCTGCTTTTGAACACGCGTTGAGGCCCCCGATCGGCTCACTTTCTTTTTCAGAAATCATTCAAAAGATCCTCACAAACAGGAGAAACATAGCTATTATCGATATTTCAGTACGTAGTAGCAGGCAATGGTGTCACCTTCAAAGACCAACAACGGCCCACCAAACACACCATTTCCCCCTAACTGCCCTGTTGCCCAAGGCTTGTGTCGTGAATTGTGGAAATCTCAGTTTTTTGACTCGTGGCTCGTCTGTACGCTTCCAGCATGTCAGAGAAAAATGAAACAAATGTGTCGCTCTGTTACGAGAATTCTCACCCAGAGCCGACACCTGACTCTGAAGAACACTGGGCTGGCTACCACTTATTTATTCTTTTCTGTTGCCTATCAGCCCTCGGTCTTCTTGCAGCAGGAGATGTTGGTCACGGCAACCCTGAAGTGCGTACTCTTCTTGAATGGGCCGATACAGCAGTCTGCGCCATTTTTCTTTTAGATTTCTTTGTGAGCCTTGTACGCTCAAAGAATAAAATTCACTACTTATTCACTTGGGGATGGATTGATCTTATATCGGCTATTCCAGCACTTGACGTTGTTCGTTGGGGCAGGGCAGCACGAATACTTCGAATTCTCAGAGTTATTCGTGGAATCAAGGTCACGCGAATAATACTCTCGTTGTTTGTTCACTATCGCACACGGAATGCTCTCTTAGCAGGAATTATGGTTGTGATCTTTTCAATTTTCACAGCAAGCACTGCTATCCTTGTTGTTGAAACTGAACCTGATTCCACCATCAAGACTGCAGAAGATGCCGTGTGGTGGACATTGTGTACGATTTCAACAGTCGGATATGGAGATCTTTTCCCAGTCACCAGACTTGGTCGAGTCGTCGCAAGTTTTTTACTGCTTTTAGGTGTTGGTGTCTTTGGGGCATTGGCAGGTATTCTTGCCAACTGGTTCACAGGTGAATCATCTGAAAAAGATGATTCAGAGATGAAGCAACTCACAGAAGAAATCGTTCAAATGAGATCCATGATCAATGAACTACGAAAAGATGGCAGCGAGAGAGAGCCGTCTCAGAAAAAAAAGCGTGCTGCATAACAAAGTTCAATGGTGTGATTTGAGAAGTTCAGCCGCTCTCCAATGATCTCCTTCCCGATCGACGCGCCGGTACAAAGTATCACGTTCTACTGGATCACGTCCCGCCTCACGTATAAGCCTGTGAAGATCTTTTACTGAAAGAATTTCAGGGGTCTCCGCGCCCGCGTCATGATAAATAAGTTCATGACGCACTGTTCCATCAAGGTCATCAGCCCCGTAGGAAAGCGATGCTTGGGCAATACCAAGTCCAAGCATCACCCAATACGCCTTAATATGATCAAAATTATCAAGCACGAGTCGGCTAATTGCCATGGTTCTCAAACTCATCGCCCCCGAGGGCTTTGGAAGGTGAGAAAGCTTTGTATTCTCCGGGTGAAAAGCAAGCGGTATAAAGGTTTGAAAGCCCGCAGTTTCATCCTGGAGTTCACGAAGCTTCAGAAGATGATCCGTTCGATGAAACGCATTTTCGATATGTCCGTAGAGCATCGTGGCATTGCTTCGCAGACCCAACTCATGAGCTGTTCTATGAATGTTAAACCACTCTGATGTATCCGCCTTGTGTTCACATATTTTGTCACGAATTTCTGGATGAAAAATTTCAGCTCCCCCACCTGGAAGGCTTCCAAGCCCTGCATCTTTCAATTCTGAAAGAATATCACGAATAGTTCTTTTGGTGAGATGACAAAACCAATTGATTTCGACGGGCGTCCATGCTTTCAAGTGCAGTGTCGGATAGGCATCGTGAAGCAGACTAATGATTCTCAAATACCACTCATATTTTTTCTGGTGGTGAAGACCACCCACAATATGCATTTCAGTCGATCCAGAATTCACGGCTTCTTGACCTCGAGCGAGAATTTCGTCATCGCTCATCACATATCCACGACTTTCTCTCAGGTCAGCCCTAAAGGCACAGAATGTACACCGATACACACACACATTCGTTGGATTCAGGTGCGTGTTGATATTGAAAAATGCACTATTTCCATTTTTCCTCTCACGAACAACGTTCGCTAAATCACCAAGCTCATGGAGATCGACTGAATCATCCCACAACATTTCTGCTTCCTCTGCAGAAAGGCGCTCTCCAGCAGTAACTTTTTCACGAACATGGTCTAGACAGAATTTTTTCTTGATCGGCATATAAATTCCTAAAACGACTGAGGAAGATGCAACTGAATCTATGCTCGGTTAACCGTTTATTTCTTGTAAGACTAACGTCTCCACAGTATTTTCCTAGAGAAAGATATCCGAACATACACCAGCCAAAAGAAGCATGCCGATCCCAGCATTGACCGTGAAAAAGGCCTGGTTCACACGAGAGAGATCATCTGGACGTACAAGCCAGTGCTCAAGAACGAGCAGAACGCTAATCACACCAATAGCCCAGCGGGTATAGACGCCAAGAACAGGCGAACTCGTGGGCAATATCACAAGAAAGCCGACTGTAAGCACATGAAATGCTGCAGCTGCTCTCAATGCTCCACGAACACCATAGTGAGCAGGAAGACTATAAAGCCCTTCTGATGCATCAAACTCCTGATCCTGACATGCATAGATAATGTCAAAACCGGTTACCCATGTCACCACAACCGCAGCTAAGACAAGAGCTGGAAAAATATCTGAGGGATTTTCAAACACGACAGCCCCACGAATGGCTACCCATGCGGCAAGTGGTGACAATCCTAATGCTATGCCAAGCCAAAGATGGGCAAACCGAGTAAATCGCTTTGCAAAACTATACGTGAGAAGCCATGCAAGTACAGGAAGAGAAAGAATCAACGGAAGCCAATTTGGTAAAAACAAAAGCGTCGAAGTAATAAATACAAGTGATGACACCACGACAACTCGTTGCACTTGTTTTTGTCCAACCAAACCTTGTGGAAGGTGACGATTTGCGGTTCTAGGATTACGACCATCCATATCACAGTCCACGAGTCGATTAAACGCCATCGCTGCCGTTCGAGCTGAAACCATACACAACAGTATGCCGAGAGAGATTCGAACCCAATGGATTATCGGGATGCTGGGATCACCTAAGACTTCTATTCTCAACGCAATAAGAGTGGCAATCACCGCAAACGGTAACGCAAATATCGTGTGGGAAAACCGAACAAGTCCCAAATACGTTCTCAGGTCAACCACTGCACCTACTGCCCCCATCGATTCACAAGGCTGTTAGGAACACCCAACTGGTCACAAATCCGAGAAACAACAAAATCAATAAGATCTGAAATCTCACGAACACCATGGTAGAAGCCCGGGGAAGCGGGTAAGACGACAGCACCTGCCTCATGAATTGCCTGCATGTTTCTCAATTGAGGAAGAGATAATGGCGTTTCCCGCGGTACAACAATGAGTTTTCGACGTTCTTTGAGATGCACTTCTGCCGCTCGATGTATCAGGTTTTCTCCAATGGAATGGGAGACTGCGGAAAGTGTACTCCCACTACATGGGCAAATCGCCATTGCTGAGGTGATAAATGAACCGCTTGCTATCGGTGACAAAAGATCTTTGTAGTGATGATAGTGCAGGGTACCATCCAATGGCTCATGCTTGCCCAACAGATCTTCAATCCGAAACTTGTGCAAGTCAACTTTTCGACCCAGTTCTTCTAGGAGCACGGCTTGGCCAGACTCACTAATTGAAACATGTATGTCAAAACCACCAGACAACAGCACCTCGATCAGTCTTGTGACGTACACAACACCCGACGCTCCAGTGATTCCAATGACGAACGGTGATTTTTTCTCAGGCATGGTTTTCATCCCGAATGGCAACTGAAAGGGTGGCTATTCCAAACGTTAGAGGCATCATGGCAACGTCCTTAAAACCCGCAGACTCAATAATATTTTTCAGAGAATTACCTGACGGAAATTCCTCCACACTCTTATTGAGGTAGGTATACGCCTCTGAATGATTCCCAGTAATTCTATTTCCAATGAAAGGCAATACATGGCGGAAGTACCAAAGATAGACGCTGCGCACAAACTTGTTTGATGGTAAAGAAAACTCAAGAATAGCCAAACGACCTCCAGGCTTAAGAACCCTTGCCATTTCTGAAAGTCCCTTATGTGTGTCGACAATATTTCTTAGACCAAAGGCAACAGACACCACATCAAATTCATTATCAAGAAATGGTAACTCAGTTGCATCTGCCTCCACCCATTCAATCTCCAGATCAGCAGCCTCACTTTTCTTCATTCCATATGAAAGCATAGGACGACAGAAGTCACTACCAACAATTCTCACGCCGGGCGATGCTTTTGCAGCATACGCCATTGCAAGGTCCCCTGTACCCGTGCAAACGTCGAGGACTGAACCTTGAGGTGGCGGAGGAGCCGAGGATACCGTAACGTGCCGCCACCAGACATCTATGCCACATGATAGAAGTCGATTCACGAAATCATACCGAGAAGCAATCTCGGTAAACATTCCGCAAACCTTTGACTCGCTTTTATCAATATGATCAGAGGGTGTAGGTGCTGTGACGATTGATTCCGACATGGAGAAACTCTCTTGATGTGGCATTGTTATAACTGCTTTCATAGTATGCCTGAACAGGCATGTACGGGAGGGATTGCTGTTGTAATCGATGTTCTGAGAGCTTCCACCACAATTATTACTGCCCTTGCTAACGGCGCACAGCAGGTCAAAACGGTACGTTCACTCGCAACAGCTCACCGTCTTGCAAGCAGCAAAGTACTTCTCGGGGGCGAACGGGGAGGGCACAAACCTGACTCTTTCCATCTTGGAAACTCACCCCATGAGTACATTCGCGAAAAAGTGTCTGGCCAAACGATCGTATTTTCGACCACAAATGGGACTGCTGCTTTACATGCATGCGAGAGTGCCTCCGAAATCCTTATAGGGGGTATCATCAATCGATCTGCCGTAGCAGCAGACAGTTATCAACTTTCGAAACAACTCCAGGACTGTGACATCCATTTGGTGTGTGCTGGCACAGATGGAAAAATATCTGATGAGGATCTGCTGGGGGCGGGTGCGATACTCGATGCTGCACTTCAACTTGATGATGTATCGATTAACATGTTTGATGAATCTGCACAAGAAGCTCTGAACCTTTTTCAGTCAGCTACCTCTGGGCGTTCAGAAATAAAGGATAGCTTACTTGAAAAAATAACCATGTCGCTTGGCGGTCGTAACCTCATCACAATCGGCATGGAAAGAGACTTGATACCTGCAGCAGCAATTGATTCCAGCAGCGTAGTCCCAAGAATGAATTCG
>CAXFJI010000188.1:0-5665 GCA_964003275.1 uncultured Planctomycetaceae bacterium | reverse complement strand
TGCAGCTAATGTTCCAAACGTTCCGATCTGAGCAACATTTGCTTCACCATATTTTTTCTTTACATAGTCAATGACCTCGCCTCTTCTTTGCTTACAAAAATCGATGTCGATATCCGGCGCCTCAAGGCGATTGATATCAAGAAAACGCTCAAAGAGAAGGTCATACTCAAGAGGACACACATGTGATAGATAAAGAGCATAAGCCACCAATGCACCAACTCCTGAGCCCCTTGCAGAGGCCGGAATATTATTTTCTCGTGCGTGGCGTACAAAGTCCCATACGATGAGAAAGTAACTGGCAAATCCAAGCGTATCGATAACTCCCAGTTCTCGATCAAGTCGATCCATGACATCGGCGTGTAACTCACTGTTCACAACACCATCAGCCCAACGTTTTGGAATAGCGTGATAACGCTCCCTCAATCCATCAAGGCAAAGTTGACGTAATTCCTGAGATGCCGTCCGACCGCTTGGCAGATCAAATCCTGGGAAATGGCGTTTACCCATATCCAGGTCAATTGAAACGGAATCTGCTATCTCCTGAGTGCGTGCCACCGCACCAGTAATCGTAGAGCGATCTAGACCTTCAAATGATGAATGCATCTCCGATGGACTTTTGAGAAAGAATTCACTTGAATCCATTCGCATACGAGTCGCATCACTACGGAAGCGGCCTGTGTTGACGCACAATAAAATATCTTGAGCTTCGGAATCTTCTCGATTCACGTAATGGCAATCACATGTTGCCACCGGCGGAACTCCTGTTTCACGGGCAAGCTCAAGCGCAACATCCGTAACCTGTCGTTGAATATCGAGACCATTGTCTTGAATTTCAATAAAGTATCGATCACCAAACGTCTTTTGAAACCATCCGATGATATCCCGTGACTGCTTCAAAGATTCTTGTTGATCATACGATGTTCCAATCAAGGAACGACTGAACTCACTCGACAAACACCCTGAAAGACAAATGATGCCTTCGTTGTGAGCTGACAGAATCTCTCGGTCAATTCGTGGCTTAAAGTAGAAACCCTCAAGGTATGCCTTTGTGGCTAGCTGTAATAAATTGGCAAATCCAACTCGATCTTTTGCAAGAAGCGTAAGATGGTAACTCGACTCCTTCTGATTCCCTGCATCTTTTTGAAATCGACTTCCCGGAGCAATGTAGGCCTCATATCCAATGATGGGATTAATTCCTGCCTGCTGGGCTGCTGTGTAAAATTCGAGCGCCCCATGCAGATTGCCATGATCCGTGATTGCCAAGGCATTCATCTCAAGCTCAACGGTACGATTGATAAGACGTTCAATCGTACTGGCGCCATCGAGCAGACTGTAGTGACTATGACAGTGTAAGTGGGTAAAAGGAAGCGTGCTCATCCATGTGCCTCACGAAAACCTCAAGTCTACTGCATGTCGTCCCCGGGTTCACTCACCTTTCTCAAGAGTTCGGCCAAAGTAGCCTGAAGGTCGAGAATAGCTTGCCATGGAGCAAAGTCGATTTCGACTGATTCCCCGCCTGGTCGCTTATATGCCGATTCGGTCGCTTCTCGAAGAGCTGCTTGTATGTAGTCAAATAGTTCAGCAAGCTCTGCTGCCTGCGAGGGCCCTAGGGGTGATGGCAGTGGAGGTGGCTCCGCTGGAAGTAATGGGATTCTGGCCTCATTGAGTTCTTCCACTACTTCAGAATCACTATCACGTTCATTGTTACTAATTCGTTCAAGTCGATCACGCATGACCCGAGCTTGTTCTGCATTCGCTGGTGAAAGCCGTGATGCAATATCGGCTATTCTCCGCTCAATATCAGAATGAGATCCAACGAGTAAGACAGAACGACCAAGCGCGATGATGTCTCCATCACGAATAATTCTTACCTGAATCTCTTCACCATTTACTTTTGTTCCATTCGTACTCTCTAAGTCGGTAAGAACAATCTTGTCATTATCGCTTTGCAGTTTCAGGTGATACCGACTAATTCGGTCATCATTCAGCTGTATCGTATTGCCTTCTTCTCGCCCGATCGTCACGGGAGTTGCGAGAGAACCATACGCCTTGCCCCGGTCAGCACCATGAAGGATACGAAGGGTGATGGCAGCCATTGGATGGACCTAGAGGATGACGACAAAATAATCACGTTATGGTACAAGAATAACCTACTTTTTTGTTTTCGCTCGAGTAAGAATGCATTCCCGCGCACATTAGCCGCAAAATCGTTACGATCATCCCTGATGCGTCCGTAGCTCAATTGGATAGAGCATCGGTCTTCGGAACCGAGGGTTGCAGGTTCGAGTCCTGCCGGGCGTACTCTTTCTCTCGGGCGAACTCGGCACCCTCTAGACGTTTTGCTCTCAGACAAACTCTGGATTGCCCTCTATTTACGCAGAAGAGACGCCCAACCAACTTATTGCCGATATGTTTTTCCCTAGCTGCCGCATAGCACTTAGGACCTCGTACAGAATCGAAACCATATATCATGCCAAACGACATCTATGATGCCATTGTTGTCGGAGGAGGCCACAACGGATTAGTGGCAGCTTGCTACCTGGCAAAATCAAAAAAGAAAGTTCTATTACTCGAAAGCCAGGACACTCTCGGTGGTGCCACCACGAGCGTTAAGACCTTTCAAGATTACGACGCCTATCTCTCACGGTATTCGTATCTTGTTTCACTGCTACCTGATCAGATTATTTCTGATCTTGGTATTAATTTCTGTACATTGCCTCGCCCCGTCGCTTCATGCACACCGTACCAGCGAGATGGTCAACATGGTGGACTGCTTATACATCGTGAATGGGATGCGACAACAGCAGAAAGCTTCTATCAACTCACCGGAAGCACACGCGATAGTCATGCCTGGCAAACTTTTTACAACGCAGCTGCTGAGTTTGCAAAACGTTTAGCCCCAACGATGCTCCAACCTCTTCGCACTGCTTCAGCACTTAAGGCAAACATAGGGCTTCAAACAATGTGGCAGCATCTCATCGAAGAACCAATTGATGAATTTATTTGCAATCAATTTTTTGATGACCTGATACGTGGTGTTGTACTGACTGACGCGCTCATTGGCACCTTTGTTTCAGCAGGTGACCTGCAAGCAAATCGGTGCTTTCTGTATCACATTATTGGAAATGGCACCGGTGAATGGAAGGTTCCTCGAGGCGGCATGGGCGTGCTCATTCATGAGCTTCATCGAATCGCACGGAATAGCGGAGTCGATATTCAACTACAATCGAGAGTTGACCAATTGGAAAGCGGTTCCAATGGTGTGGCTGTGAAAACAGTATTGGGGAAACGGTATACCGCAAGAGATCTGCTATTTGCCGCTGCTCCTCAACACCTAGCACGGTTACGCAATCTGATGGAGCCTGCTTCGTTAAGTGGTGCTCAAATAAAAATCAATATGCTCTTAACCCGACTCCCACAACTCAAAGCAGGAATTGATCCAAACCGTGCATTTGCTGGTACGTTCCACGTGAATGAAAGTTACTCTCAACTGGAGGCTGCCTATCGAGATGCACGTCATGCACAAATACCCCATCCCTTGCCGCTGGAAGTGTATTGTCACACACTCACCGACTCAACTATTTTATCGGATGAACTTATTCAGAAAGGGTTTCATACACTCACCCTTTTTGGTCTTCACACTCCCATAGAACTCTTTGAAAAAGATCCTGAGAAAACCAAAGCACGTGTGACCCAAAGAGCACTTACCAGCCTCAATGACTATTTGCTCGAGCCTATTGAATCTGTGCTGGCACCGTGTTCTGATGGCTCACTTGCTATCGAAGTAAAGACACCTATCGATCTCGAAACCGATGTCGCACTCCCTCAAGGAAACATCTTCCACCGCGATCTCGATTTTCCTTTTCTTGAGGATGACAGCCTCTCCTCCGCACAAGAGCTTTGGGGTGCAGAAACTGATGATCCACATATTTTTCTTGCCGGATCAGGAGCACGACGGGGCGGCGGCGTCAGTGGCATTGCCGGCCACAATGCGGCGATGGCGCTACTTTCAAAAGATTCTTAAATCAGTTGGTGCTGTATTCAGAACCTTTCTGAATGACCAACATTCTCCCAACAAGGAAGCATCAAATCATCGAGTCGTGGCGAAGGTGACATCCCGCGACACCAGGCGAAAGGCGTTCGGCAGGTCCCTTGCATCCAGCCTCACAATCACCGAGTGTGAACCTCTCGAGAGTTGGGTCGTAAAATGCTTGCTCCCATTAATTGCCTGTCCATTCACCCAAAGATCCGCTTTATCTGGCCCATTCGTACTGAATGTCACCTCCCCATCGTCTACAACTACTACGTTGGTTCTCAAATACACGTGGACCAGCGAGATGTTATGCGGTTGCTTTGTCATGGCAGCTAACTGGCTACCGAAAACAGTTCCATTTACGCGAGAAAGCAATGGCATCCAGCCTTCAGCGAGTTGACCTGAGACAATTCGATTCACGCCCCCCTGCTCAATACGATGGGTTCCAGCCAGCACATCATATACACGAGCGACACCACCTTGACTTGAATCATAGTTGCCTGGTCTACCAAGTTGTGTAAGGAAGGAAATGAGATCGATCTGTTCTTGCTGAGTCAATCGATCGACAAGTCCTTCCGGCATAAGCGACTTACCTGGCTTCTGAAATTCGATATCCTCCTGAGATAAACGAATAAGTTTATTATTGGCATCACGAAGAACTAATTCACCGTCACTACTTTGAACGACAATACCAGATACAACCAGACCATCTGTCGTAAGAACATTGACGGAGTGGTAATTTTCTTTGATCTTTGCATTTGGCTTAAAGATTGATTCCACCACGTAATCGATTGGTGCACTCGTCCCCAAACTCGTCATATCTGGCCCAACTTTTCCACCAACCCCGCCAATCGCGTGACACTTTATGCACTGCAAATCCTCACGACTGTAAACACTTTCGCCACGCCCAGGATTACCTTCATCCCTGACACGCTGAATCAATTCAGCCGTTCGCTCAGGAGTCAATGCAGGTGACTTCATTGAAATCTTTGCATATGGTGACAATGCGGCAAGCAACTCAGACTCGTTACGCCCCCCTTCTTTTGCTGCTATCAAACCTGCTCGTGCAGCCAACTCGGAAACACCCTCACTCGGCAAAAGTTTCACAAAGACCTTTCCAGCATTTTTTGCTGAGAGGACCCCCCGCCATAACGCAAGCGCTTGTTGTTCACTTTCACATTGTGACAGTGCTGCAAAAAAAGGTTCTGCAGCAATGCGTGGATTGAGTGTCGCTACAGCAACGATAGCTCGTAAACGGGTCACACGATTGTCCGCACCTACAAGCTGCCGGAGCACTGCGACACCAGGAGGTCCGACCACTCGAAGTGCTTCGATAGCTGCTTCACAAATTCGATCCGTATCGCCGTGCGCCGCAAGATCGAATAGCTTTTGCACATGTTCATCAAGTTGCCAGCTCCCAATAAGTTGAATTGCAGCCACTCTGATAGCTTCATCAGGTGACTCAAGAAACGATGTTATGGCATTCAAATTTCCAGATGGCTTTTCTTTTCGAACCCGATGCGCTTCAAACAACGCATTTAGAACGGTTGCTATCGCAGATGGCTCAAAGCCTCCCGAAAGGGCTTGATCGAGCATCGTTGTAAGCTCAGCTTTTCCTCCTGTTGTACGAAC
>CAXFJI010000187.1:0-5688 GCA_964003275.1 uncultured Planctomycetaceae bacterium | reverse complement strand
TGCTTGGACCAACGCAACATTCGATGGGAAGAACGTTGACTTCTGGAATCAGTCAAAACAGCTCGCAGGTGTCGAGTTTCGGGAGTTCGTGAATATTACTTGCCAAGAAAAAAAGGTTTCATTCAGCGTAAAGCATGCCTTCACGGTTAACAGTGGAACTGAATGCATTGACGCACTCTATGAAATCTGGACGGTGACGGTCCACCATACCCCAGAAGACCATTTTTTGTTCGACCTTGAAAGCGTACAAACATGCGCTTCAGAGAAGCCGCTTGCCCTTGCCGAGTATCACTACGGTGGCATGGCCTTCCGTGGAAACGATCAGTGGCTGAAGAAAAAGGGCAACTCCAGCATGAAGCCGGGTGACCTCGAGTTTCTCACCAGTGATGGAAAAGACCGCTGGACCGGCAACCACACGCAATCCAACTGGGTCACAATGACTGGAAAAATCGATGGTCAGGATGTGTCATTTGTAGTGTTCTGTAGTCCTCAAAACTATCGTGCACCACAACATGTACGGCTCCATCCCAACAAGCCATATTTTTGCTTCGCACCGACCGTCACAGGCCCATTCCAAATTGAACCGGGGCAGAAGTATGTATCACACTACCGTTATCTTGTGACATCGAAGGCAGCTGATGAGGATTTCATCCGCAAGCACTGGCATCGATATGCTTCAACAAGAAACAAAAAAAACTTTTGAACAATGCTTGTATCACGGAGAAATACAGTCGTAGCGAACCGTATGAAGCGTTCCTGATTCTGGCGGCCTGCCGAGACCGATGAGACCAGATCCCATAATTGGAACCTCATCTCCATGAACAAACTGCGACGACACCTCTCCATCCTGTTGGATGTAGCATCCATTTGTGCTCACATCTTCAACATAAATGCTTGCATTTCGACTTTTTAGGTAGGCGTGGATTCTTGAAATCGATGAATGGGCAAGAACAACGTCACATGGCGGAAGCCGCCCAACTGAGATCTGCTGATGCTGCTCAACCCGAAGTGTTTTATCTCCTACCTCCAATTCTACCCCCACACTTGATGTAGACACTCGTGGCTTCCGATGATTGAGTGCGGTCGATTCATCCTTATTCCAGAAAACCTCAACAAGTGACGCAGGCTTTGCCTGACCCTTGAGGCCAATTGTATTGAGCGGTCGCACATCCCAATGATGGGCCTGTTGGAGGAGCTCCCATGTCTCATGATCAATGAGGATCTGATGCGCCTTGGTATTTTCAACAACCCTTTTTGCGCGATAGACAGACTGACCTTTGGGTCGTCCATTATCCATCATCGTTGGTCCCGTATGGAGGCCAACCCGCACCGCCAATCGTGAGTCATCAGGAAGGCAATGATGCGTAAAGTCATTCACTGCCCACTGCATAGCCACTGCTGAATTCAGTGCAGAGGAACCACATTGAAAGAGTGTCATCAACTCATCACCGATACGATCGATCACAACGCCATCATGTGTCTGAGTAATATCAGCGAGTTGGTTCAGCAAGTCAGCGATCACAACAGATGCATTCTGATCACCAAGTGTTTGGTAAAGTTTTGAACTCTCACTAATGTCAACAAACAGGATAGTGAGTAAAGGATCGGCAGGAGTCATGACGATGATTCACAAAGAAAAAATACCCCCAAGAGCATGCCATCAAGAGAACAGATGCCGCAAGGTCGATCGTCCGTTCTGATGCTCACTTCGCACCCGTTGCCACAAAGACCGCAACAAACCCCCATGCATCCTCTCTATCAACGCACTTATATATTTCCTCGAGGTCTTTCCCTGCCTCATGTGCATACTCGCCAACAACCTGTTCTTTTTTGAACCCAGTGGTAATATCCAGAAAGTTACGCATCCCCAGTTGCTGTGACGTTACGGTGATGACGTCAACGTTGACATCCTTGAAGCCCGCCTGCTGAAGCAGTCCACCCAGCTTCCGACCAATATGGCGATCACCACCACTACGCGTCTGTCCTTCAGCAGCGTGTTGTGTAAATGCACGGAATCCCAGAGGCTCAGGATAGAGAGTGAGCCACGCATCATCGACATCAACGATACAGAGCCTGCCATCAGGTGAGAGCCTCGAAAGAATTTTTGAAAGTGCGAGCGCAGGATCACGGAGATGCTGAAAGAGAAAGCGAGTATAGATAAAGTCGAAAGCCCCGAGTCCCTCATCAAGTGAATACACATCACCCTGTTGGAACTGTACATTCTGCGCACCACAATGCTCCACATAGGCGCACGCTTCGCGCAGAAGGTCTGTACTGAGATCGACTCCTACGACATCTGCAGGTGCAACCATCTCAGCCAACAGGGCTGTCACAATGCCGGGGCCACACGCCAGATCAAGCACCCGCATGCCGGATGTGAGTCCAACCTGAGCAAGCACACGTCTCTCCATCTGAGTGACAATCATCGCTTGCTGTTTGAGACGAGCAAGTTCTTCATTATTTTTTTCAAAATCACCAAATGCATATGAGCCTGCAGCACGATCGCTCATCTGGCACTCCTTCATTGCATTGCTTCATACCTGTTTCCTGCAATCTAACGTGTGGCAACAAGAAACGTAAACCTAGCGATTCATTGCATCAACCCACGAGTCTGTCCTGTCACGTAAACGCTGCGCAAGAATCAGTGAAAGATTCAACAATACCTTTGCTGATATTTCAGGTTGCTTCCGCATCGCTCGCATAAGAAACCCCTTACTGATGACCAATACTTTCATCTCAGTCAGAGCATTCACGTCAGCACTCCGCACCGTTTTTGAAATGAATGCCACTTCACCAAAGATCTGTCCTTTTGACATAATTGCTAACGAGTACTCTTGCTTATCCGCGCGGCTGACAGCCTCTGCAACACCTGAGAGAATGACATACATCTCATCACCAACATCCCCCTGACGAATGATTCTGTCCCCGGGCTGGAGGCTGAGAACGGTTGCTGAACGCAAGAACATGCTAACTTCTTCATCTCGCAATGACTCAAACAGCTGAATGCATTCGTTCGGGGGGGCTGCAAGTTGATCTGAAAGTTGCTTCCAGAATTCATCTGCATTTCGAGATCGACTATTGGCTGGAGTTGCGTAGGCCGGAAAGGTTTTTTGAAACCATTCACTGGCTTCAGGCTCGTGACTGAAGTTTCGTGCCACTCGATACAAGGGACTCCGAACCGTTTTGAGATGCTCAATATCACGGACAACCATAACAAGAGGCACCCGATAGCCATTATCTTCATCAATAAAACCATCCGTGAAGCGACGAAAACCAATCTGCTCATAAAATTCAAGCAACGACGGCGCACAATTACAAAAGTCAAATTTGCTCCCCATTTCCCGGCCAGCCTGATACACGGCACCAACCAAGGCAGCAGGAATACTTGATCCCCTCCAGTCTTGTCCAACCATCATCCGTGACGTCATGGAGATATGATCACCAAAATCTGGCGTAAACTTCTGAACATCATAGATCCTCTCCCATGATGCTGGGAATTGGTTCTTTGTCCTGCAATTTAATCGCACCGAACCGATGATCTGCCCATTGTGCTCAGCATACAGAAGATGTGCATCAGCATCATCGAGTTCATCACGAATGATCTGCCTGGAATGATCGGCAACAGTTGGACGTTTTCCCATTTCCTTGACATAAATGTCATACCGAAAGCGGTAGATTCGAAATCGTTCTTCTTCCGTCGTGGCAACTTTGATCTCACTACTTGGTGTCATTGCAACTGTATTCATCCACCATAAGAAATGTGCCGTCAAGGATCATGTGCTGTCAAAAACATGGTCCCTCATTGTGCTTAGAACTGCCAGACGATATCACAGCCACCGTAGAACTGATCACTTTCGGTTCCTAAGCCACCGGCAAGTCTACCAAACGGTAGACCAACACCTTGTGCCGCATTTCCCTGATCCTGGCTAAACCAGTCGTAACGAAGTTCGGGCCGGATGACGAGATTATCCCCAATAAGATAATTAAGCCCCCATGTCATCGCCCAGAAGTTTCCAGCAAACCCCCCAAGCTCGGGCGAACCATCACGCAGACCATACTGCACTCGAGTTCCGTTATTATCACGAAACCACTCAAGACGCAGGCCGCCAATAAGGACGTCCGAAAAGTTGTAAAACAGGTATTGGTTCACGCCATACCAATACGCAGAACTTGGTTGCTGGCCCTGCGTTTCGTAGAAGAAGGGATCGTCACCACCAGCATATGCCTGATAACCAAAGTCACTCTGGTAGACGTAGGTCAGTTTGTCTGTGAATTCATTGGAGTACACGATACTGGTTATCGATAGATTCCCAACAAAAGCCTGATTTGGAACCACGAAGCTCTCTGCAGCTAGTTGGTTTCCACTCGAATTCGCAATGGTGAGCGCCTGCGAACCATCTGAACTTGAGAATGTGATGGCACCCAAGAATGAGGCATTACTATTGAAATTTGCATATCCGGGGTTTGCGATGGTGCGTCCAGTCTGAAGACCATTGTCCCAGTTATCCCAACCGTTCGTTATACCGCCAATGATCGTCAGTTGATCATTCGGCACCCAGGTTCCGAGTACACCAGTGTGAGTGAACGGCTCACCATACTGCATGGTATAGGCATGCGTGTAGAAGAAGTTACCGATTGCTGGAACAACTTCGTAACCGATCAAGGTATAGAAATGCCCAAACTTGACATTGAGAGACTGACTCCCCAATTCACCGTATAGCTGAGGCATAGCAAGACCATAATACCGACTGCTTGCCCACCGAGGGCCTGAAAGGCCAACCGGATCAGGATAGGTGCGGTATGCATCAAGACCAGCAGCAACCGTGAAAAGAAAATCGGTGCCATAAAGAAGATCAACGCGACCACCCCAACTGAGACCATCTTCGTCAAGAATTCTTTCATTGACGAGATAGAGCTGATTCATCTGGCCTTGCCAGGCACGATCATTGAATGTGATTGGTCCATTCCATGCAGCCCCCCAATTATTTGCACCAATACCGACATCAAGCCAACCATATGTTTCAACGCCACGCTTCAGAAGAAATTCTGTTTCCAGGTACCGAGCGGCACCTTCTTCAACAACCGCTTCTTGTGGTGCTGTAGCGCGATATTGATACACATCTTCATCAGGGACACCTTCACGTGGCATCAGTGTGACTGGAGCATCCACTTCATTTTGTGCATATGCATCAGAAAACTCATCCCGGTTCAATCCAGATGCACCTGCAGCAAAAAGAGTCGTACCACAAAGGTATGCGATGACACTGAGGCAGATCGATTGTTGAGTCGACATGATCATCTAGAGTATCCAGTGAAAAAGACACTGATACGGTTGTCTCCAAAGGATCGAGGAACTCACTACGGACGTCTATTTCCCTATAACAATCGTTTCGACTCTTCTGCAGTCGAGGAGCTACAAAAAGCACCAGTTATGGAATGCTTATGTAATCGTTACAGTTTGATACTATGCTGCATAAACTTGGAACTAAAGAATTGCGGCACTCATCAAGACACTCTCAAGAGGTGGCGCACAGGCACAATGAACCAGGCCGGTGAAAATCCTTCCCAACGGTTCCAAACAGATAGAGCAGGCTGTTGGTATGTCGGTCAGGGGGTTAAAACAAGATCTACACCCACCATCATCACATGTCTCTTCAAGCCAGGCATTTTGCAACTTTCAGATAGGTG
>CAXFJI010000186.1:0-5721 GCA_964003275.1 uncultured Planctomycetaceae bacterium | reverse complement strand
CGTGAACATATCAGCCATTTCCATGGAGCATCCAGACGTCAAGCACGTTCACGCCATCACTTTTTTGATTGATTTCCCGAACACACGCTCGTGCCCTGTAGGAACCCTTCTGTAGGCGTTACGATTCCATGACATTACTTGGCCATTTTTCTCCCATTCACTATCCGATGTTTGAATCTGTTCGCGGCAAACCTGATTTTCCGAGCATTGAAGCCACCATCTCTGCGTTCTGGAAAACCCGTGATATCTACAAAAAGTCTCTCTCTCAGCGAAAAGGGGCTCAACGGTTTGTATTCTACGAAGGCCCGCCAACAGCCAACGGCATGCCCCATCCCGGTCACTGTCTTACCCGAACAATCAAAGACCTCTACCCCCGATACCGCACCATGCGCGGTGACTACTGTGAACGGAAGGCAGGATGGGACACGCACGGCCTGCCTGTTGAGGTAGAAGTCTGCAAGGAATTAGGAATCCACTCCAAAGCAGAAATCGAAGATCACGGCATTGAATCATTTATTCATAAATGCCAGGAAAGCGTCTGGCGTTATATGCAAGAGTGGGAAACACTCACCGAGCGGCTCGGCTTCTGGATTGATCTCTCAGAAGCCTATGTCACCTATCATCAGTCATATGTTGAAAGTGTATGGTGGTCACTTAGTGAACTCTTCAATCAAGGTCTCCTGTACAAGGGACACAAAATTGTTTGGTGGTGGGCGCAGGGTGGAACCGCCCTATCTAGTGGTGAGGTCGGCCAAGGATATAAAGAAGTAGCAGACCCCAGCGTCTATGTTTCCTTTCCACTCCTGGACGAGGAGAATCATCCCACCAACCGTAGTCTTGTTGCGTGGACAACCACGCCCTGGACACTTCCTTCAAATCAGTTTGCGGCTGTAAAACCTGATTTGCAATATGTAATAGTCCGTGAAACTGGAGCACCCGATAAGCCTGAATACATTATCGCTGAGCCACTTCACAAAGTATTCTGTGAAAAACTAAAAATCGATTTTGAAATCATCGACACGGTCGTTGGTGAAACGCTTGTAGGGAAATCCTATATTCCACCTTTTGATTGCTACTATCAGACGCATGGCCTTCAAAAGGCAAACCTCCTTAATGAAGGGAGCGATTTTCTTGCCTGGCGGGTTGTTGCAGCAGACTTTGTCACAACTGAATCAGGAACGGGTATTGTGCATGTTGCACCAGCTTTTGGTGAAGTTGACTATACCGTTCTCGTTGCAGAGCAGGCACGGTTTGTTGATGGTGAGGGTCCACCACTTCTCAATGCAGTGGCTCCGGATGGAACGTTTACTGACACATTTCCCTTGTGCAGTGGCAGGTTTGTGAAGGACTGTGACAGAGACATCACCCGTGACCTTCGTGCCCGCGGATTACTGGTTCATCAAGAACAATATCTCCACGACTACCCATTCTGCTGGCGAGCGGATAATGACCCACTCATCCAATACCCCCGTCAAAGTTGGTTTATTCGTACAAGCCAGTTTCGTGACGACATGTTAGCAAACAATAATTGCATCAATTGGCTCCCCGAACACATTCAGCATGGTCGTTTTGGCAACTTTCTTGAAACCAACGTCGATTGGGCTCTTTCACGTGAGCGGTACTGGGGAACACCACTACCGATATGGGTCTGTGAAGAAACCGGCAAGATGGAAGCCATTCCGTCGTACGCGGCCCTCTTGGAAAAAGATGGCGTCCAAGGCACAGATGTCTTTGAAAACGCAAAACGAAACAACCCCACGATGGCAGATGACTTGAGAGTGCACAAGCCATATGTGGATGCCATCACATACACATCTCCTTTTGCTCCTGAGGCACGCATGCACCGCGTCCCTGAAGTCATTGACTGCTGGTATGATTCAGGCGCCATGCCATTTGCGCAATGGGGTTGGCCTCACGCAGGTGACGAAGAGTTTCAGGAACAGTTTCCAGCAGATTTTATCTCAGAAGCAATTGATCAAACACGTGGCTGGTTTTACAGCCAACTTGCCATTAGCACCTTGCTCTTCGGTTCAGGCAAGACATTGAGTCACACGAATTCATCACAGAATCAATGCACACACGACTATCCTCACCCGTTTAAGACATGCATCGTTCTTGGCCATATGCTTGGTGAAGACGGGCAAAAAATGAGTAAGAGTAAACGGAATTACCGTGAGCCAAATGAAATTTTCGATACATACGGAGCTGATGCATTACGCTGGTTTTTTCTCGCAGGCCAGCCCCCGTGGACGAGTATCCGTTATAACGAAAGATCGATTCGTGACAGTATGTCGGAGTTTCTGTTAAGACTCTGGAACGTGTATTCGTTTTTCATTATCTATGCAGAAATTGATGGCTTTGATCCGTCCTCGATGTTGTCAGATCCCGGATCCTTAAATCACGCTGATCTTGCATCCGCTGCTGGCTGGCGAGATGTTTCTCATCGCAGTGAATTAGATCGATGGATGCTCTCTGAACTAAATGCTACGGCTCAGGAAATGGCTGATAAACTTGATCGCTATGACCATTTTGGGGCCGCTCAACGACTCCTGTCTCTTGTTGATGGAGTGAGCAACTGGTTTGTTCGACGGTCACGCGATCGCTTCTGGGCCCACGGAAAAGCTGACCTCAGTGACCATGGAAATGATGAAAAACTCGATGCATATTGGACACTGTACGAAAGCCTCCTCACGATCTCTCGACTTGCTGCCCCGTTTGTACCATTCGTAACCGAGGCCATATGGCAGAATCTAGCTCGAGCGCCTTTTTCCGCGAGCGTTCCGGAAAGTGTCCATCTCACAGATTTTCCAGATGGTAATCCATCGCTGATTGATCCTGACCTCGGCCGACGCATGGCCCTTGTTCGTGATGTCTCATCTCTCGGGCGGGCCGCTCGGGCAGCACAAAAGCTCAAGGTACGGCAGCCTCTTTCCAAAGTCGAGGTTATTCTCTCTGATTCGTCTTCTGGGGATGACATCTGGCTTGTTGAACATGCTCAGCTCATTTGTGAAGAACTGAATGTCAAACAGTTTGAAATCTGCGAGGAACCAGAGCGATATATCACGAGAAGTGTCCTTCCTGACTTAAAGAAACTTGGTCCCCGTCTTGGCAAAAAGCTTCCACAAGCCCGAAATGCCATTGCTGCCATGGATGCGTCTCACCTGCTCTCTGAACTTAATCGCACTGGGCATGCACGTGTTTCTCTCTCTGAAACCGAATCGATTGACATCACATTGGATGATGTCATTGTTCGGACAACAGCAAAAGATGGATGGACCGCAGCAGAAAGTGAACGCGCTGTTGTTGTCATCTCAAGTCAACTGACCCCAGAACTGATTGCAGAAGGCCTCGTGAGGGAGGTTGTCCATTCGGTTCAATCCCAACGAAAAAAGATGGACCTTGATTTCACGGACCGAATAGATCTTTCCTTTGCAACCCCCTCGTCAGAACTGAAAACGGCTATTGAACAGCATCTGGAATTTGTTGCCGGCGAAACACTGGCAACAACCGCTTCCTTCGGCAGCATTGAAGGAGGGGTTGTTGAATCACTTGAAATTGATGGGCATCCTCTTGAAATCTCAATTCGCCGATGCCGCTGACGATGGATCGCTGGGAATCCATGGCTGTGGATTCTCAACACGCCCAAGAGGTCGACAGCCTGGCCCAATGCCCGTTTGACCTAAGTCATTGTCAATGCTCTTCGCCAGCAACATGAGCCTAGCGACCACCTCCTGGTTGGTTGATGCCACATTCTTCGTCTCTCCAATGTCATCATCCAAGTCAAACAGTAATGTGTCGACGAGATGCAACTTCCAGTGCCCCTGCCGAACCGCTTGAAGATCAAGCCCTCGAAAATAAAAGAACGTTTCGTGGGGACCACGGTTAGTATCATGGTGAGCCTTCAAAACATCACTGATATCTTTTCCATCAAGATGGCGGGGTGGCAGTGAACCTCCAGCCAAGGAACAAAGCGTTGGAAAGAGGTCATGCATGCCACAGATAGCACTACTCGTACTTCCTGCGGGAATCGTACCAGGCCACCAACATACCGTGCATGACCGAACACCTCCTTCCCATGTTGATCCCTTATGCCCCCGAAGCGGGACATTACTGCCTCGACGCGTCCCTCCATTATCACTGCAGAAGAGGACAAAGGTCTGCTGCTCAAGATCGTGTGTCCGAATCGCATCAAGCACTTGCCCAACGCTCCAATCAACTTCTTCAACCCAGTCGGCATAGATCCCATGCTGTGAGTGACCGGCGAATTGCTTGCCTGGATACAACGGAAAATGAACAGCGGAATGCGGAAGGTACAGAAAAAACGGTTTCTGAGCATTTGATTCTATGAATGCCACAGCTCGCTTGGTGTATGCAGACACTGTTTCTTGTTGCTCTTGCTGCCGAACTCTGAACGCCAGTTTTGAATTTTCTAACATCGGCAGGGGCGGCTGTCCAAATCCCCGAATACCTGTCTCACCATGGTCTGAGACCAGCGATCCATCCGGTTTGCGCTTCGGATTGGGCAATGGCTGGCCAAGATTGCTCCGTGCACCGTCACCCACAGGCCCCATGTCGTTGGAATATGGAATACCGAAGTAGGAGTCAAAACCCTGCGAGGTTGGAAGAAAGGGCAGTTGATCACCGAGGTGCCATTTGCCGATGCATGCTGTTGCGTATCCCATATCACGCAACAGATCGGCAATCGTTATTTCATCTGTTGCCAAACCAACCTGCGATACAGGGAAAAGCACATGCGGAATCGGCAAGGCCCGTTTGGGATAACATCCCGTCATGAGAGCAGCTCGAGAGGGTGAACAAACAGGCGCAGCGTAAAACGACGTCAGCGTTTTGCCTTCGGCAGCCATTTGATCGAGATGCGGTGTTCTATTTTTCTGTGAACCAAATGGTCCAATATCCGCGTAGCCCAGATCATCAATATTGATGATGACGATATTCGGGACATTCCTCGCTATCGCTATTTGGCAGAAAAAGAGCCCAACAAAACCGATGGAGAAGAACATGGCATGGATGCGATTCATAGATTCTGCCTTCTTGTTTCGAAAGCATTCTATGATACACGCCCGTGATCCTCTCTGAATGGGCGGTAGTCAACACACCGGCTTTCACGGTATTCTAGGTTCCATGTCAAACCCTCTTCGACTCGCTGTTCTACTCTCTGGCTCCGGCCGTTCACTGGCGAATTTACTTGAATACATTGCTGCAGGTGACCTTTCCGCTAGTGTTGAAACCGTCATTTCCAACAGGCCTGACGCTCGTGGAGTAAAAATTGCAGAGGCGTCCGGTATCGACACCCATATTCTGTCACGGGGCACCCAATCGGCAGAGCAATGGAGCACCGCGGTATTCGATATCTGTCGGGATCTCCGTGCAGATCTGGTCGTCATGGCCGGATTCCTCCAACACATCACTATCCCTGAAGATTTTCAATCAAAAGTGATTAACATTCATCCCTCGCTGTTGCCATCATTTGGTGGAAAAGGCTTCCATGGCATGCATGTGCATCGAGCAGTCCTTGAACGAGGCTGTACCGTGTCTGGATGCACCGTCCATTTCGTGGATAATGAATATGATCATGGACGTATTCTTCTTCAGGAAACGGTGCGGGTACTACCGGACGATAGCCCCGAAACCCTCGCGGCGCGAGTATTTGCTGCAGAGTGCGTGACTCTCCCCAAAGCGATTCGTCGAGTTCAGATGGGC
>CAXFJI010000185.1:0-5746 GCA_964003275.1 uncultured Planctomycetaceae bacterium | reverse complement strand
GATTGTGGTATTGGTATTGGAAAAATAGCCCTGGCCGGACTGCTTTCTGATGCATTTGGCATGACAGCCACAGCAGCATCGGCACCTGATCCCATGGCGGCACGGCCATCACATTTTCCTGGTCGAGCCAAGGCCGTCATCCAGCTCTTCATGGCAGGTGCTCCAAGCCAGCTTGAGTTGTTTGATTCCAAGCCAAAGCTAACTGCGATGGAGGGAAAACCAATACCATCGGAAGTTATTGGGGGAGCGCGATATGCATTTATACGCCCGGATGCAGCGGTGCTCGGCCCTCGTTATACATTTGCACGGCATGGTTGTTGTGGGGCTGAACTTTCAGAAATGTTACCGCATCTTGCAGGTGTGGTTGATGACATTGCCATCGTCAAAAGCTGTCGTACTGATCAATTTAATCACGCACCTGCGCAGATCTTCATGAATTGTGGATTTGCTCAACCTGGTCGCCCCAGCATTGGATCATGGGTGACGTATGGGTTAGGAAGTGAAAGTGAGGATCTGCCAGCGTTTGTTGTCATGAGTACGGGAAAGGGTATCAGTGGTGGAGCTGCAAATTGGTCGAGTGGTTTTCTTCCAAGTGTGTACACAGGAACCCGCTTTCGTAAGAACGGTCCGCCAATCCTGAATGTGGCTTCTCCTGCAGGTGTTGATGCACGATTGGAACGCGACACATTACAAGTTATTGGCTCACTCAATAGACAGACGCTGTCTCGGGATGGTGACCCGGAAATTGCAACGCGTATTGCAGCGTACGAAATGGCACATCAACTTCAGACGTCAGCACCGGAACTCATGAATCTCCATGATGAGTCTCCTGAGACGTTGGCTCACTATGGGTGTGAGCCAGAAAAAGCAAGTTTTGCTCGGGCGTGTTTGATTGCCCGTCGGCTCGTTGAAAGGGGTGTACGGTTTATAACCATTTACCATGAGGGATGGGATGCACATACCAATGTTGCTGGGAACGTCAAAAATAATTGTGCACAAACAGATCAGGCGTCGGCGGCATTAGTAGCAGATTTGAAGCAGCGAGGTATGTTAGACGAAACATTGGTTGTGTGGGGTGGAGAATTTGGGCGGACGCCGATGGTTGAATCAAGCGCTGTCCTTGGTAGGTCGCTCGGTCGTGATCATCATCCCAATGCATTCACGATGTGGTTAGCCGGTGGAGGTATCAAGGGTGGCGTGACCTACGGAGAGACTGATGAACTTGGGTTTCATATCGTGAAGGATCAGGTCCATGTGCATGATCTACAGGCGACAATTCTTCATTGCCTGGGTATCGATCATGAGCGGCTCACCTTTCGTCACCAAGGCAGGGATTTTCGTCTCACAGATGTGCATGGGCACGTGGTAAAAGGTATCCTCAGTTGAAATACTCATCAGACTCGGTCTACTGAGGCATTCATGACATAAGAAATTGTGTCTTTGTTTTCTGGTCTCTTGTCTCTTTGGAGAAAAGCAATGGTTCGTTCCACATTGATTGCTCTTGTCATCGGTCTCGCGTCACTTTCTCATGCTGCCGATGATTGGCTGAGCATTGCCGGTACAAGTGGTCCAGGAAAGGGAAAGCATGTTGTGCTTGTCAGTGGTGATGAAGAGTATCGAAGTGAAGAAGCACTGACACAATTAGGAAAAATTCTTGCCAAGCACCATGGATTTGAGTGTACGGTGCTCTATGCGATTGATTCCAAAAGTGGGGAGATCAATCCAATGAATCAAAATAACATTCCGGGACTTTCTTCCCTCCAGCATGCAGATCTCATGGTTATTGCAACTCGATTTCGCGACCTTCCGGATGATCAAATGAAAGAAATCGATGACTATCTTCGATCCGGCAGGCCTGTGGTTGGCATGCGAACAGCGACACATGCATTCAAAATGCCTAAGGAACATTCGTATGCACACTATGGCAATGGGTATCAAGGACCGAAGAAGGAATGGGAGGATGGTTTCGGACGTCTGGTGCTTGGTGAAAAATGGATCAGTCACCATGGCCATCATAATCATGAGAGTACCCGTGGACTCATTGCTCCGGGTGCAAAGGATCATCCGATTGTTCGAGGCATCAAGGATGGAGATATATGGGGACCAACGGATGTGTATGGTGTTCGTCTTCCTCTCCCTGGTGATTCCAAGCCGCTTGTTGTCGGTCAGGTACTTGAAGGAATGGAACCGGATTCACCTGTTGTTACCGGAAAAGATGCATCAAAGAATGATCCAATGATGCCAATTGCCTGGACAAAGACCTATTCTGTTGAAGGTGGTCCACGTGGTCGAGTCTTTACAACAACGATGGGGTCATCGACGGATTTGGTGTCCGATGGTACGCGCCGATTACTTGTGAATGGTTGTTATTGGGCCGTCGGGCTTGAGGAAAAGATTCCCTCGGCATCGAATGTTGATATTGTTGGTACATTCAAGCCAACACGATTCAAGGGTGGTGGACACATCAAAGGGCTTCGACCAAGCGATCTGAAGTAAGCTGTTTTGATCAATCATGTCAGTGGTCTGACAAACTGATTGGTCAGTGCACATTGAAAGATCTGTGGATGGAGTATTTCGGCAAGGATTTCAAGAGAATCAACAAGCCGTGGGCCAGGGCGGTTGAAAAGATGATGACCATCAACAGCCCAGGCCCGTCCCTCACGTACAGCAGGAATCTGATGGAGATGCTGATGAATTGATGGTGTGTTTGCCTCTTCTATTACTCGATTGAGTTCAAATCCACACGGGGTCAGGACAACAATATCTGGGTTGGCATTCACAATATCTTCCCACGTGATCCAGTGAGAATGTGAGCCACCATTTCCAAAAATATCCTGCCCTCCTGCAAGAGCCACCATTTCAGGAACCCAATTTCCGGCAGCCATTGGTGGGTCAAGCCATTCGATGACAGCAACACGCGGTGTTGTTGTGATGTCCTTCAAACGAGAAGGAATAGTATCACAACGTTTTTTGAGATGGGATACAACGTCTCGAGCTCTGTCTTCCTTATCGACGGCCTGTCCCACTGAAAGAATATCTGCAAAGACATCATTGAGCGTTGTTGGGGATAGCGTGAGAATATGTGTGTGTTGGTTGTCGGCAACTGCCCTCCTCACGTCACTTTCAGAGACCGCACAGACGTCACATGTTGCCTGTGTAAGGATGAAATCAGGCTTGAGATCAACCAATTGCTCAACATCTAACACAAAGAGTGAGTCCTGCACGTGCTCAACCTGTTGATGAATATCCAGACTCGATCCTGATGCATTGATGCGCGGTGCAGTGAGTGCTGGCAGGTCTTGCACAGATGTCGGCTCATCGCACTCATGCGATCGGCCGACCAAGTGTTCGACGAGTCCGAGGGCTGCAATGATTTCTGTGGCAGCGGGCAGCAGTGAGATGATCCGAGGGCTGTTAAGAGACATTGTTGTGGAAATATAGGTAAACAAAAAGACGTGATCGATGACGAAAAATTCTACTGTTTTTTACCCACTTTCCTCTCCTCACTAACCGGAATTTTGGGAACAACAATTACGACAAGCATGACCGATCGCCGAGAAATCTGCCAATGGTCCTTCTTCACAAGGCGATATTGCGATGAACATGAGCAGGAACATCTTCAGAATCACTACCGTACTGACAACCGCATTCGTGTCGTGTGCTTTGTACGCAGATAGCTTTGATGGTTATGCGGACTCAGGATCGGGTGGAGAGGAAGATTCTGTGCTTGTCCAGTCACCAACCATCAACGAAGAGGGAGAGGTATTCATTTCAGATGAACTCACTGGTGATATGACCTGGTCAGAAGGAACGCTGGCTGGATGTGGAAAACATGAGTGTCGGGGATGCCAGCACTGCAACAGAAGAGCGGGTTGGATGCATTCTATCCTTGGTCGTTGTGGGAATCGATGCAGTTCATGGACTGCCCAAATCGATGCGCTCATGCTGTGGCAGGGAAATATTCCAAGTTTTCCGTTGCTTACAGATACAACAACCGGTGTGACGGCACTGAATGCGAATCAGGCTCAGACAGAAATGGCTGCCGGACCTCGTTTTGCTTTGTTCTATAACGTTGATCCGTCCCATGCGATTGAAGGGAACTACTTCTACGTTGATGGGCTTGATGGTCGGGCTTCTGTGCCAACAGGAGGAACATATAGTCCGGTATCAATTCCTCAGCCACCAGCCACCGGTCCAGGCACGATTACAGGAGCGACGCTTCTCACAGAAGGGCTCTTCAAGAGTGCAGAAATCAATTATCGCTGGAGAAACACGGATGCATTAACCTGGCTCATTGGTTTTCGATGGGTGGAATGGAATCAAACCGCTCAACTTGACGGTCAGAGTGGTCCAACAACATCTTTTAGCATCAACGAGCAAACAGGTAATGACCTCTACGGTGGACAGTTTGGTGCCGATCTCTTGTTCTGGGATGCTGGTGGTCGATTTCGTCTCAATGGTATTGCGAAGGCAGGAATCTTTGGAAACCATGCGTACCAGCGTGCAAGTGGATCAGACGATGTGACTACGTATGAACAAGGTACCGTGTATGGAGATCAGGTTTCTTTCTTTGGTGAAGTAGGTATGTATGGCGATATTGCCATTACGCGATGGTTGTCGTGGAGAACTGGATATGTCCTCTTCTGGGGAACAGGGCTTGCCCTTCCAGCAGAAAACCTGTCACTCGCAGGATTCCCGCCAGCGACCTACCAAATCAATATCAGCGAGAGTTTGCTCGTGCACGGCGTGACGACCGGCTTCGAGGCGCGGTGGTAGGTTTTGGAAGGAGTCCAAAAGCATCAAGTGCCTCGCCGGTATAACTTCGCAGGACTGGGTCGTTCGGTTTCCACTGCCGCGAATGAATGACAATGTCTTCTGGTGGTCCTTCACATACGATCTGGCCTCCACCGGCACCTGCTTCTGGACCAAGATCAATGACCCAGTCAGCAGCGGCAATGACTTCGAGGTTATGCTCAACAACCAGAACAGAATTTCCAGCAGTCACGAGTCGCTCGAGGACATGAAGAAGTTTTTCAATGTCCGTAAAGTGAAGACCTGTCGTTGGTTCATCCAGAAGATACAGAGTGCGTCCCGTCCCTGGCTTTGCTAATTCTCGAGAGAGCTTCACGCGTTGAGCCTCACCACCAGACAGCTGTGGTGCAGGTTGGCCAAGGGTGATGTAGCCAAGCCCAACATCTACCAATGTGCCGAGTATTCTTGAAATATTTGGAACGGTTTCAAATAACTGAGCTGCCTCAGCAATGCTCATTTCCAACACATCAGCAATACTCTTGCCGTGCCACTTGGCATGGAGCGTTTCACTCGAATAGCGATGTCCGTTGCACGTTTCACACTCTACCCAGACATCTGGGAGAAAATGCATTTCCACGCGTCGTCGCCCAAGGCCTTCGCAGGCTTCGCATCGTCCGCCTGGAACATTGAAGGAAAATGTTCGCTGCGTGAATCCCCGTGTTCGTGACTCAGGCATTTTGGCATAAAGTTGGCGGATGTGATCAAACACTCCTGTGTAGGTAGCAGGTGTTGAGCCTGGTGTTGAGCCAATTGGCTGTTGATCGACGAGAATCACTTTGTCAATCTCATCAAGACCTCGAAGTGATGTGTGTTTGCCCGGTTGTTCACGTGCAGCATGAAGGCGACGGGCAAGTGCACGCCAGAGGACCTCAAGGACAAGGGACGTTTTTCCAGAACCACTTGGACCAGTGACGGCAGTGAGAACACCGAGTGA
>CAXFJI010000184.1:0-5760 GCA_964003275.1 uncultured Planctomycetaceae bacterium | reverse complement strand
AAAGGAGGATCCTGCGACAAAAACAACAATGATTCTGATGGTGACAGCACTTGGTGAACTGGGGGACATTGAGCGCGCTGTTGAGTCCGGAACCGATGACTTTTTATCAAAACCGGTGAACCGTGTTGAGCTTGTAAAGCGTGTTGAAAACATGCTTAAGTTACGTCATGTCAGTGATGAACTGGAACGTCTTCGAAACTATATAAGCACAATGGATGACGATCAGCCTCCTCGATGAACAGACTTCAACGATGAAGACCCACGTGCTGAAGTACTCGTACTGTCGCTGGAGATTTATTGAGCACATAGAAATGAATGCCAGGAACTCCATGTGCAACAAGTTCTTCAACCTGACGAGCTGCAAATTCGACACCTGCTTCAAACTGGTCTGCTTCATCGTTGCCCGCCGCCTCAAAGGCACTCGTGAATGCCTCCGGTAACCGTGCTTTACAGAGTCCAGCAATTCGACGAATCTGTGCGTAGTTAGTAACGGGCATGACGCCTGGCACAATTGGTGTTTGAATACCTAACGCTACACATCGATCACAAAATCGAAAAAAATCGTTGTTGTCATAAAAAATCTGCGTGACAATCACATCTCCACCTGCCTCACATTTCCGCTGAAGGTTTTCAAGATCCGCCTGCGGGCTGATTGCCTCATGATGTGTTTCTGGATATCCAGCAACCAGAATGTCAAAGTCAGGAAATTCGCGTTTGATAAATTCAACTAATTCTGAAGCATAACGCAATCCACCTTCCACCGGGGTGAATGATGTCTCTCCCTGAGGAGGATCTCCCCGCAATGCAACAATGGCTGTCACACCAATTCTTTGAGCCTCTTCAAGATATCCTCGAAGGTCATCGACACGACTTCCAACACAGGTAAGGTGACTGGCCACTGGGATACTATGACGGTCACGGAGTCCCTTGAGTACTCCAAGTGTTGTTCCTCTTGTTGATCCACCAGCGCCGTACGTACAGGTAATCAACGATGGCTCAAAGGCAATAAGTTCATCAACCGTTTTCCACATGACTGCCTCAGATTCAGGCGTCTTGGGAGGAAACAATTCAAAGGATAGGCCAAAGTGACCGGTGCGATATGCTTGCGTTATGGACATGTGCTTATTGTAGAAAAGAGTTATGACCTGTCACGGTCTGTTAATTTGGACCAAGTGCCTCAAGAAGTTCCTTGTCGGCTGACAAAAGTGATAAACCGCGACGGGCCATCATGCGCTCGAGTGTAATACTCGCTTGCGATACAGACGTGGTACTTCCTTCTTCTCCACCAATAAGTTGATTGTGAAATATTGGAACAGTGTGGCCGGTAGCCCCTCCGACTGTTGCCACAGACCCAATACGAGCCCCACATGGCAAAGATGTATTGACTGCTGTCTTCACACAATCACCAATCAGCGATCCAAGAAACTGGCGACCACTGTCAATGGTCGCATCAGATGTCTGCAACCTAATTGTCCCATAACTTACCTTGAGGTTCCCAGTGACAGTGCCCGCTGCCAGATTTGTCCAGCTCCCCACGTGGCTATGACCAATAAAACCATCATGTGGCTTGTTCGAAAAAGGCTCCAACACAGACGACTCGATCTCTCCTCCTGCTCGGCATCCAGCCCTAATGGCAATAGCATCGTGGAGCCAGGTCTGAGGATTAATCTTACTATCTTGTCCTATAAAAACTGGCCCGTCAAAACACACAAAAGGACCGATCTCCACTCCCGACTCAACAAGCACCGGTCCATGGCGTACAACAATTGGTTCGTGAATCTCCACACCCTTTTCAACAAACAAGCCGGGTTTGACTTCTTTGAATCTGCCACTGTCGATTAACATCGCCAAGTTTCCGGCAATTGTCCATTCATGGGCCGTGATAACATCAAAGGGTTCTCGAAGCAGTTCCAATGAACAATCAAGAGTGTCGAGCCTAAGTGCTCTGATGGAATCGGTAGACCTTGTATCGATTAACTGTTGCATCGCCATATCGTCAGGCCCATCACCATCACTTGTTCGGTGAAGAATGGCAGCAGTCATCGTATCACCATCCCAGACAATACCACGGCGTCCAGCTTCAACAAGACTTCTGAGTGCAATCATGGTTGCCCGACTGGGCACCACGCGTGCATTTACAAGCACCACGAGAGCTCCGTGCGTGGACATCAATGGCTCTATGGCCGAAGGTGTGACAGACGCCCCCCAAAACACCACACGACTATCTGCAATAGCATCAAGATGCATCGCGAGAGATGGCCGAAGGACGCGAAAGACACTCCCTATATGCGAAAGGATCTCGCATAGTGTTTGCGCCCCAATGGTGATATCACAGGCTGGGCGAAAGGTCGTCAGGGGCCATAGCCGCTCAACACCGTCATCTTCGAAAACAAGTACCTGCATAGAAGAGATTCTCACTCATCATGGTGATAAACAGCCTATCTATATCGAGCACAATCGCCCGTTGTAGACACCCTGTGCTGGCAAAACATAATGAGACTGCTAAACCTCTCCTAGTCCAATCTTTTGTAATGAGCCGGAGTGGCGGAATGGCAGACGCGAAGGATTCAAAATCCTTTGCCCGCAAGGGCGTGTGGGTTCAAGTCCCACCTCCGGCACTTGATCTAACGTCAAAAAAAGCAGCCCTTTTACATTCGTCCATCCCAGATACAGCCATCAACGAAGACGTCCTCCAACGGCCCACCCAATGTTCACGCGATATGTCTATGGATTAAGAACGATTGCATCACCATTTTTTTCTTAAATCACACTCGTCACTCTCTCAGAAATGACTCAGTCCCTCTAGAAAAGGGACTGACCTATGGCAGAACAATTTGAACTTATCAACCTGAATAATCGATCCGCAAGCGTCGTTCCTGTCAAATAACTTTGACGAAGGCAAGAACAACTCGCTGTCGCCTGATAATCAAAAATTCTTGTAATTCCACACCAAATAGAGTATCCCTTCTAAAAGGGAACGTGGGGACGAGGGGCGGCATGGCAGGAGAATGTATTCATGGATCCACATGATACGAATAAATTGATACTGCTTTCCTTGGCAGCCCTCTTTGTCATGAGCTGCAACACATCCACCCTTGATTCCCCAGTGTTTCATCCTCGTCACGCAGCCGAAGATGTCATTGCAATGTATGACTCGGATTCCAATGGAGTACTTGATGCCAATGAGATGGGTGCATCCGCGATTATTCAGCCTGTTTTGCAACGAGCTGATATCGACCGCAATGGGGAAGTCACGCACACAGAACTTATGAATCGATTTGCAACGTATGTTGCGGATGAATTAAGCATGACGACATTTCCCTGTCGCCTTATGCTTGATGGCAAACCACTTGCACAGGCAAAAGTTTCTTTGATGCCCGAGTCATTCATGGGCCAGGGCTATGAAGTCGCTACCGGAACAACGTCTCAATCCGGGCACACAGTCTTGTCCACACCAAGTATCGCAACATCAGGTTTTTCAGGCGTCTATTTCGGCGTCTATCGACTAGAAGTATCCAAAAAAAATACGCGTGGAGAAGAACTCGTTCCGGAACACTACAACTCGACTTCACAAATTGGTCAAGAAATTGCTCCTGATTTAAAAGATCTTGAGAGAGGGATTATCTTCAACCTCACAAAAAAACTGTCCCGAAAGGTCCCATAATGACCACAACCATTCTCCAAACCGTTCCTCGAACATCATCATTGCACGAAAACCAAAGACGACATGCACGAGAAAACGGGTTTACACTTGTCGAACTCCTTGTTGTGATTGCAATTATTGGTGTCCTGATCGGCCTGCTTCTGCCTGCTGTCCAAGCCGCCCGTGAAGCCGCCAGACGAACCTCGTGTAACAACAACGTTCGCCAAATAGGTATCGCATTTCAGCAACACCATGACGTCCACAGTTTCTTTCCATCTGGAGGATGGGGCTGGGCTTGGACAGGCGATCCGGACAGAGGTTTTGGCCCATTACAACCAGGTGGTTGGGTCTATAACATCCTGCCTGGCATTGAAGAAGAAAGTCTTTGGTCCCTTGGGACCGGAGCAACAGGTTCTGCAAAAATGGATGCTGCTGGCAAACGCAATGCAACGCCTCTTGGAACATTCAACTGTCCCTCGCGACGGAAACCCAGACCATATCCAACGTCATACAGTTTTGTGAATGCAACGAAGCAGCAGGCTGTCGCGAAATCTGATTATGCAGGTAATTGTGGGAACTACCCACGCTGCGAGATAGACCCTGGTCCTGCCGCTGGATCCACTACTCCTCCTGCAACACCGAGTGAAGAAACTGGAATCACGTATCGATGCAGCACGGTCTCCATCACAGATATTCTCGATGGTACAACACAAACAATCGCAGTTGGTGAAAAGTATTTACCACGATCTCGCTATCAAACAGGCACTGACGCAGCTGACAACGAATGCATGTACGTTGGGTATGACAATGACGTGTTTCGTTCAACAAATAGTACATATGGTCGTCCCCATAAAGATTCCGAACAGATTCCAAATCAGCTCGTCTATGGTTCTGCACACCCGGCCGGTTTCAATGCTGTTTTTTGTGATGGATCCGTTCACATCATCAATTTTAATATTGACCTATTTGTCTATGACCGCCTCGGCCATCGCTCAGATGGTGATGTCATTGATAAGGACTTCTAACAAGGTCGCCTGCGGGTCAGGAATGATCGGCACAGGAGGCTCAACAAAGACTGTGATACTCACTTCCTCTGAAGCACTTTTCTCAGCTTCCTCAAGACCTTCTTATTATTTTCGAATTTCGAGAATATAGCGCATAAGATCGTCAAATTCTTGTCGCGTTTTCAGCTGTTGCACCAAATGCTCAGGCATCAGAGAGACCTTTGACTCAAAGATATCTTCGATTTCAGCCTTTTTGATGGAAACAGGCACCGGCTGAGCAAGATTTCGCAGACGAATCTCTTTGTCATCATCAGACACTCTTAGTCCCGTTAGTTGACGGCCATCATTTGTCAGGACTGTAACTTGGGCATACTCCTTATCGATGAGCTTAGAGGGATACAGTAACGATTCAACGAGTTCTTCTGGTGTTCGTTTTGTCTTGAGTTCTTCAAGGCGAGGCCCCAACTGCATCCCGCCGGTGGGAGGTTTGTGACACGTCGCACACGCCGCTGACGATTTGAGAAATACAATTTGACCTCTTTTTGCATCGCCCTGCGCAAGTGCGACTTTCACCAGATCACCAGGGGATTCTGCAAGGAGTGCTTGCTCTAATGCTTTATTAGCAAAAACTTCTTCGGTCTCAGAGGCAGCTGCAGCAAGAAGGTCTGGCTCCAACGGATGCTCTACCAGCAGGTCAGCCGGTTTCCAGAACGTCGTCTGAGTCTTTGTCTCACTACGTACTCGCTTGACTGTTTCAGGCGATACGACTGACGCTTTATTCCCCCAGCTATTTCTTACGAAAGTAAGCACCGCAGCCAACTCCTCATCATTAAGAAGATTTCGAAATGCAGTCATTGGCGGAACACCTCGTGAAGGATCATACGTCTTTCCATGAACCTCTATGGGACCCCACAGACCATGCAGCGTCATTTTGACCAGTCGATCTTCGCTTCCACCAACCCACGGACTGTTCACAAGTGATGGATAAATAATTCCGTTTCCCTTCCCGTGCGTAAGATGACAGGTTCCACAATGAGCCTCACGCTGATAGATCTGTGAACCAAGCTGATAGGCCTTTTTTCTTCAGCATTCAGATGCTTGGGGGAATCAAAT